>VBCM01000181.1:16042-25220 GCA_005883675.1 Betaproteobacteria bacterium | reverse complement strand
TATCGTCTGCAACTATCTCGAGACGCAGATCGCCATGGTGGAAGCGGGCAGCGGCGTCGCCGTGGTGCCGAGCTTCGCCATGCACGCCTGCGCAAAGCGCGCGATCGCGTTGCACGCGCTGGTGGCGCCGCAGGTCGCGGGCAATGTGTATTGGCTCGTGAATCGCGCGCGCAAGCTGCCCGCGGGCACCGAGAGCTTCAACGCGTTTCTTAAGGACTACATGTCGACGCTGCCGGTCGAACCGGCGCCGCACGCGGCGCAGGCCGCCTAGGTCACTGCACGATCGCGGTATGGAACGCGGCCGGCGATTCGTGGGCGATCGCCCGCCCGGCCGCACCTTGCAGCGCCACTGCGGAGAGCCTGAGCTCCGCGTTCCCCGAGCGCAGCGGCCGGAAGGTGACGACGACGAAATCGGCGTCGGTGGGCTTGGCGTCGCCGGCGCTCGCGCCGACGAAGATCGAGCCGTTGGGATTCACGCGATAGGTGAAGCGGCCTTCGGCGAAGAGCTCGCCCGGCCGCACGGCCACGGGCTCGAGCAGCTTCGCGTCGTAGTCGAGCTGTAGCGGCAGCGCGCGCACCGGCTGCGCCGACGTGAGCTTGAGCGTGACCTCGAAGTCGTTACCGGCCTTGACTTGCTTGGGTCCTTCCCAGCGCAGCTGCGCCGGGCGCGACGCGCCGGCAGCGGCGGGCGCCGGCGGTGCGGCGGTTCCGCGGGCGACCGCGGCGGGCGGCGCCATCTCCAGGCGCAATCCGCCGACGGCGAGGGTCTGCCGCTCGTCGAGCGGCAGGTACACGAGCGTCACCATGTCGGGCGTGATCGACTCGACGCGATAGATGTTGTCCAGCGTTTCGCCCTCGCGCACGGTGAAGACGCGGTCTTCGCGCGCCAGCACGACCTGCATCACGCCGTCGTGAGTCACCTGGCCTGCGACGCGGTAAGGCAGGGGCGGCGCGACCGGCTTTGGCGGCGGCGCGGCGGCGACCTTCGGCCCCGCCGGCGCGGGTGGCGTCCACGAGCGCGGCCCGAACGGCTCGCCGCGCGCCTTGCCGATTCCTTGGCGCGATGGCAAGGCCGCGAAGCGCTCCTCCGGCGCCGCTTGCGCGCCCGGCGTGGCGCTCGAGCGCTGCGAAACGGGCAGCGGCTTGCCCTGCGCATAGAGCAATGCCACGGCGCCGGCCACAACCGCGAGGCCAGTAAGGGCAATGCCTATCCTGATGCGTTTCTTATCCATCCCCACCCTGCCAGTTAAGCGCATTCGCCACCGGCTGTCCATCGCATTATTCAGGCGTGCTATATACCCGCGATGACCGCGCAGAGCATCAAGTGGTTTTGGTACGCCTCGCCGCAGACTTTTTTCCCGCTTGCGGGCCGCATTGCGCGCGCCGCGGCGGTGCTCGCCGGTATTTTTTCGCTCGCGGGCCTTTATGTTGGATTTTTCCTCGCGCCGACCGACGCGCAGCAGGGCGACGTGTATCGCATCATCTTCATCCACGTGCCCGCGGCCTGGATGTCGATGTTCATCTACGTGGTGATGGCGTTCTGGTCGGCGGTGGGCTTCGCCATGCAGACGCGGCTCTCGGCAATGATGGCGCGCGCGCTCGCGCCCACCGGCGCGCTCTTCACGTTCATCGCCCTGTGGACCGGGTCGCTCTGGGGCAAACCGACCTGGGGCACCTGGTGGGTGTGGGATGCGCGCCTCACCTCCGAGTTGATCCTGCTCTTCCTTTACTTCGGCTTCATGGCGCTGCAGGCGGCGATCGACGATCGCGGCCGCGCCGATCGCGCGGGCGCGCTGCTCGCGATCGTCGGCGTGGTGAACATCCCGATCATTTACTTTTCCGTGCAATGGTGGAACACGCTGCACCAGGGAGCGTCCGTCAGCTTCACCCGCGCGCCCAGCATGGCCGCGACCATGTTCGCCGGCATGATCCTGATGGCGGCTGCGTTCTGGATGTACTCGATCGCGGTGGCGATGGTGCGCGTGCGCTGCGAGATCGTCGAAAGCCAATGAGCGAATTTTTTGCGATGGGCGGATACGGGTTCTACGTGTGGGGCGCGTATGGCGTGAGCTTCGCGCTGCTCGCGCTGGAAGTGTTCCTCTTGATGAAGCGAAAGCGTGAAGCCAAGGCATAAGCGCATGGCGTGGATCGGGCTCGGCGTCGTGGCGCTCGGCGCGGCCACCGCGCTCGTGCTCGCGGCGTTCAGCAAGAACCTGGTGTTCTTCTTCACGCCCTCGCAGGTCGCGGCGCACGAGGCGCCGGTCGGCCGCACGTTCCGCATCGGCGGCATGGTGGTGCCGGGCAGCGTGAAGCGCGAAGGCGTGGCGGTGCGCTTCGTTGTCACCGACACCGCGAAAACCATTCCCGTGGTGTATCGCGGCCCGTTGCCCGATCTCTTCCGCGAGGGCAAAGGCGTCGTCGCGCAGGGGCAGCTCGGTCCCGACGGCGTCTTCACCGCGCGCGAAGTGCTCGCAAAGCACGACGAGAACTACATGCCGCCCGAGGCAAAGCACGCCATCGACCGCGCCGCGGTCGAGCGCACGCAGAAGACGCTGCAGACACGATGATTCCGGAGCTCGGCCAATTCGCGCTGGCGCTCGCGCTCGCGGTAGCGCTCGTGCAGGCGTTCATGCCGATCGCGGGCGCTGCGCGCGGCGACGCCGCGTGGATCGCGCTCGCGCGGCCGGCGGCGCGGGTGCAGGCGCTGCTCGTCGCCTTTGCCTTCGGCTGCCTCGCCTATTCGTTCGTCGCGAACGACTTCTCGGTGGCCTACGTCGTCGCGCATTCGAATAGCGCGCTGCCGCTGCATTACCGCATCGCCGGCGTCTGGGGCGGGCACGAGGGCTCGCTTCTCCTCTGGACGCTGATGCTCGGCGTGTGGATGAGCGCGGTGAGCGTTTTCAGCGGCCACCTGCCCGAGGAGATGACGGCTCGCGTGCTCGGCGTGATGGGCATCGTCAGCGCGGGCTTCCTCGCGTTCATGCTCTTCACCTCGAACCCGTTCGACCGGCAGTTCCCGCCCGCGCTCGACGGCCACGATCTCAATCCGCTGCTGCAGGACCCCGGCATGGTGGTGCATCCGCCGATGCTGTACATGGGCTACGTCGGCTTCTCGGTCGCCTACGCGTTTGCGGTGGCAGCGCTCCTCTCCGGCAAGCTCGACGCCGCCTGGGCGCGCTGGTCGCGGCCCTGGACCACCGTGGCATGGATGTTCCTCACCCTCGGCATCGCGCTCGGCTCGGGCTGGGCCTACTATGAGCTCGGCTGGGGCGGCTGGTGGTTCTGGGATCCGGTGGAGAACGCCTCCTTCATGCCGTGGCTCGTCGGCACGGCGCTGATTCATTCGCTCGCAGTGACCGAGAAGCGCGGCGGTTTTCGCAGCTGGACCGTGCTGCTCGCCATCGTGGCGTTCGGCCTATCGCTCCTCGGCACGTTCCTCGTGCGCTCGGGCGTGCTTACGTCGGTGCACGCATTCGCAGTGGATCCGCGGCGGGGGATTTTCATCCTCGGCCTCTTCACCCTCTTCATCGGCGGCGCGCTCGCGCTTTATGCTTGGCGCACCTCGCGCATCGGACTCGGCGGCGACTTCGCGCCGCTGTCGCGCGAATCGCTGTTGCTCGCAAACAATGTGCTTCTCGTCGCCGCGGCCGGGTCGGTGTTCCTTGGCACGCTCTACCCGCTGGCGATCGACGCGCTCGGCGTGGGCAAGATCTCGGTCGGCCCGCCGTACTTTGAGACGGTGTTCGTGCCGCTGATGGCGCCCGCGCTCTTTCTCATGGGCGTTGGCCCGCTCGCGCGATGGAAGCGCGCCAGCCTGCCCGAGCTCGCCGTGCTGCTGCGCTGGGCTCTCGCCGTGAGCATCGCCGTCGGGCTCTTGCTGCCGCTCGCGTTCGGCCAGTGGCATGCACTGACCGGTATGGGACTCGCGCTCGCCATCTGGATCGCGATCACCGCGCTCATGAGCCTGCGCACGCGCCCGCGCGGCTCGCGCGCCTACCTCGGCATGGTGCTCGCGCATCTCGGTGTCGCGGTCTTCGTCACCGGCGTGACGCTCGTCAAGAGCTACGAGAGCGACAAGGACGCGAACCTCAAGCCCGGCGATGCGGTGAACCTCGGTCGCTACGTATTCCGGCTGGAGGAAGTGACCAACGTGCGCGGGCCGAATTACATCGCCGCGCGCGCCAAGATCACGGTGACGCGCGACGAGCGGCCGGTCTCCGTGCTCTATCCGGAAAAGCGGCTCTACGTCGTGCAGAACATGCCGATGACCGAGGCGGCGATCCAGCCGGGCCTGACGCGCGACCTTTACGTATCGCTCGGCGATCCGCTCGAGGGCGGCGGCTGGCTCGTAAGCGTGCGGCTGAAGCCCTTCGTCGACTGGATCTGGGGCGGCTGCTTGATCATGGCGCTCGGGGGTCTCTTCGCCGCGAGCGATCGGCGCTATCGGGTGCAGCTGCCCGCTACTCAAGCGAGCACCGTGCAGGCGCGAGCGTGAAGAAGCTCGGCTGGACGCTCGGCGTTTTCGTCGCGCTCGTTGCGCTGCTGGCGATCGGGCTGCGGCTCAATCCGCGCGAAGTGCCCTCGCCGCTGATCGGCAAGCCGGCGCCCGCTTTCGAGCTGCCGCTGCTGATGACGCCCGACAAGCGCTTCTCCGAGCGCGACATGCTCGGCCAGGTGTGGATCCTCAACGTCTGGGCCTCGTGGTGCCCGCCGTGCCTCGTCGAGCACCCGGTGGTGACGCGCATCGCGAAATCGGGCCTCGCGCCCGTCGTCGGGCTCAACTACAAGGACGCCCGCGAAGAGGCGCTCCCTTGGCTCGCCCGCAACGGCAACCCCTACCGGCTCATCGTCTACGACGCCGACGGGCGCATCGGCATCGACTACGGCGTCTACGGCGTGCCCGAGACCTACGTGATCGATCGCAAGGGGGTGATCCGCTACAAGCACATCGGTCCGCTCACCGCGGAGGTCGTGCAGCAAAAAGTCGAGCCGCTGGTGAAGGCGCTGGCGGCGCAATGATGCGCGCGCTCGTCATGCTGCTCGTGGCGCTGCAGGCGTGGGCCCAGGACCCGGCGCTCGAGCGGCGCGCGAGCGCGCTCGAGCGCGAGCTGCGCTGCCTCGTGTGCCAGAACCAGTCGCTCGCGGAGTCGAATGCGCCGTTGGCAATGGACCTGCGCAACCAGATCCGCAGCCAGCTCGCGGCCGGCAAATCGGAGCGCGAGGTGCTCGACTATCTCGTCGAGCGCTACGGCGACTTCGTGCGCTATCGGCCGCCCCTCAAGGCGAGCACCGTGTTGCTCTGGGCGGGACCGTTCGTGTTCCTCGTCGGCGGCTTTTACCTCCTCGCGCGTAACCTGCGCCGGCGCCGCGTGCCCGAGCCGCAGCTCACGAGCGCCGAGCGCGAGCGCGCAGCGAAGCTCCTCGAGTGACGCTCTTCTGGCTCGTCGCGGCCGCGGCTGCGGCGGCGGTGCTTTTCGTCGTGCTGCGGCCGCTCGTCGCGCGGCGCGGCGCTGCGCGGCTCTCGCGCCGCGAGGCGAACATTGCGATCTATCGCGACGAGCTCCGCAGCCTCGATGCCGACCTCGCCGCCGGCACGCTCGCGCGCGAGGACTACGAGCGCTCGCGTCTCGAGCTCGAGGCGCGGCTCCTCGAGGACGTCGCCGCCGAGGAGCCCGACGCGACGCGCCCGGCTGGACAGCGCGCGGCGCTCGCCGTTGGCGTTGCGCTGCCGCTCGTCGCGCTCATCGTGTACCTCGTTGCCGGCAATCCCGGGGCGCTCGCGCCGCACCCGGCGATGCCCGATGCGGCGCAGATTGAAGCGATGTTGACGCGCCTGGCGGCGAAGCTCGAGGAGAATCCGGGCGACATCGAAGGCTGGAAGCTGCTCGGCCGCTCCTACACGGTGCTCGGGCGCTACCCCCAGGCGGTGGCGGCGTACGCCAAGGCGGCCGAGCGCGCGCCGCGCGACGCGCAGCTTCTCGCCGACTTCGCCGATGCGCTCGCCATGGCGCACGGGCAACGGCTCGCCGGCGAGCCCGAGCGGCTGATCGAGCGCGCGTTGGAAATAGATGGCAACAACCTAAAGGCGCTGGCGCTCGCCGGCAGCGCGGCCTACGAGCGGCAGGACTACGCGCGCGCGGCGCAGCTCTGGGGCCGCATGCTGCCGCTCGTCCCGGCTGAATCCGAGGATGCGCGCTCGATCAGCGAAAACGTCGAGGAGGCGAAGAAGCTCGCCGGCATCGGCGCCGCGCCCGCCAAGGCGGCAAAGGCGCATCCTGGCGTGCGCGGCACGGTGCGGCTCGCGCCCGCGCTGCGCAAGCAGGTGAACGCGGACGACATCGTGTTCGTCTTCGCACGCGCCGCCGAAGGCCCGGCGATGCCGCTCGCGGTGCTACGCGCGAGAGCGGCCGACCTGCCGCTGCAGTTCGCCCTGAACGACTCGATGGCGATGGCGCAGGGCATGACCGTGTCGGCGCACCCGCGCATCGTGGTGACGGCGCGCGTGTCGAAGTCGGGCAGCGCGAAGCCCGCGCCCGGCGATCTGCAGGGCGCGAGCGGCCCGGTCGCCAACGACGCGAGCGGCGTCGCCGTGACTATCGATAGTGTGGTGCGCTGAAGCTGAGCTCCGCGCCCTCGATCTGCCCGCGCAGCCAGCTCACGATCGGCGAACCCCAGACTTCGAGCCGGTGCACGCCGGCAATCGGCTCGTCGTCGTGATAAACGTGCGTGTCGCCGTGCACCAGGATTACTTTCCCCGGCATGCGCTCGCCGAGCGCGGCGAGCCGCTCGCGTAACGCCGCGAAGCCGTCGCGCGGCACCGTGAGAAACGGATTGGCCTGCATCAGCACGACCAGCGTGGCGCCGCGCGGCTGCGCGAGCGCCGCCGACTCGTCGAGCCATGCCAGCACCGCCGCCATGCGATGCGCGTGCTCGGCGGCGTTGCGCACGTTGTTGTCGTGGCCGGGCACATTCAGCGTGACGAAGAGCGCCCCGCCCATCGTCCAGCGCATGTGCTCGCAGTACTCACCCGCTTGCACCTCGACGGCGAGCGCCGGCGCGCAGAAGAGCGCGCGCCAGGCGGCGAGCCGCCCGGGCGGGTCCTTGCAGTCGAGCCACTCGTTGTCTCCCGGGATCAGCACGAATTTGTGCTTGAGCCGCGCGAACTGGCGCTTGCGCGCCGCGAGCCACGCATCGCTGCAGCCGAGCCTGCCGCCGCCGATGTCGCCGACATGCACGACGAAATCCAGCCGCTCCTGGTTCATGTCGTCGATCAGCGTGTCGAGACGCTGCACCTCGGCGCTGTTGTAGGGCGTGTCGCCGAGCACGCCGAACACCAGGCCACTCGGCGGGACGCTGGCGCAGCCACCGAGCAGCAGCGCCAGCGCCAGCCTAGATGCCGTAGGCCTTGCGGAAAAGGGTGAGCGGATGCGCCTTTATAGCGCCTTTCGCATCCTCGCCCATGCCCTGCATGATGTGGCGCGCCGCGATCGGGCAGTCCGAGCTCACGTAGTTCGCCTCGACCGCCGCCATCTGCCGGAACACCGGCCGGCCGATCTTCATCGAGTTCTCGTAGTACTCCGTCTTCACGCCCCACGTGCCGTCGTGGCCGGAGCAGCGCTCGACTACCGTCACCTCGGTGCCGGGGATCAACTCGAGCGCTTCGCGCGTCTTCTGGCCCATGTTCTGCACCCGGGAGTGGCAGGGGATGTGATAGGCCACTTTGCCCAGCGCGTTTTTGAAGTCGGTCTTCAGCAGCCCATCGCGCTTTCGCAGCACGAAGTACTCGAACGGATCGAACATCGCGTCGCGCACCGCCACGGTATCGGCGTCCCGCGGGTACAAGAGCGGCAGCTCCTGCTTGAACATCAACGCGCAGGAAGGCACCGGCGCGAGGATCGCATAGCGCTCGCGCGCGTAACGCGCGAGCACCGGCATGTTCTTTTCCTTCAGCGCAGCCACGCCTTCGAGGTCCCCGAGCTCGAACTTCGGCATGCCGCAGCACGCCTCTTTCTCCACCAGCACGTACGGGATCTCGTTGTGCTCGAGGAGCGCGACGAGATCGTGGCCCATCACCGGCTCGTTGTAGTTGGCGTAGCAGGTGGCGAAGATCGCCACCTTGCCCGGGCTATTCTTGCCGTCGCGGACCGGGAAGGCTTTTGCTTTAGATGCGGAAGAACGGAACTTGCGCGGCGCATAAGGCGGCAGCTCACGGTCCTTGTGCACGCCAAGCACCGCCTGCATCGCGGCGCGCGCCGGGGGTAGCTTGTTTACGGCGTTAACGGTCTGCGCGACGACCGGAATCGCGGCGAGCTTGCCGAGCGCATCGGTGGAGGAGAGCAGGCGGTCGCGGAGCTTTACGCCTTGTTTGAACTTGATCGCCTTGGCGCGCAGCATGACGTGCGGGAAGTCGACGTTCCACGGATGCGGCGGAACGTACGGACACTTCGTCATGTAGCAAAGGTCGCAGAGGTAGCACTGGTCGACGACCTTCCAGTAGTCCTCTTTTTTTACGCCGTCGAGCTCCATGGTGGGCGAGTTGTCCACCAGGTCGAAGAGCGTCGGGAACGTGGTGCACAGGCTGACGCAGCGGCGGCAGCCGTGGCAGATGTCGAAGATGCGCCCGAGCTCCTTCTCGGCGCTCGCCTGGTCCCAGAACTCGGGATTCTTCCAGTCGAGCGGATGCCGGGTCGGAGCCTCGAGCGATCCTTCGCGCTGCATGAGCGCTTCGCTACCTAGTCGGTGAGGCCGTCGAGCGCCTTCTGGAATTTGTTGGCGTGGCTTCTTTCGGCCTTGGCGAGCGTCTCGAACCAGTCGGCGATCTCGCCGAAGCCTTCCTCGCGCGCCTGCTTCGCCATGCCGGGATACATGTCGGTGTACTCGTGCGTCTCGCCGGCGACCGCTGCCTTGAGGTTCTCGCGCGTGCGCCCGATCGGCAGGTTGGTCGCGGGGTCGCCCACGGCCTCGAGATATTCGAGGTGGCCGTGCGCGTGGCCGGTCTCGCCCTCGGCGGTCGAGCGGAAGAGCGCGGAAACGTCGTTATGGCCTTCCACGTCCGCCTTGGCGGCAAAGTAGAGATAACGGCGGTTCGCCTGCGATTCGCCGCCGAACGCGGCCTTGAGGTTGTCGTGAGTCTTCGTGCCTTTCAACGCTTTCATGACGGGTCTCCTCTAGGGGACTC
>VBCM01000181.1:0-16013 GCA_005883675.1 Betaproteobacteria bacterium | reverse complement strand
GCGCCGATCTGCCGCCGGCAGAGCGATTAGGTGCGGATGTAGTGCATATAGCGCTCGAGCAGGCCGATCACGCCAATGAAAATCAGGTACAGCGCAACGATGTAGTTCAGCAGCCGCGGCATCAAGAGGATAAGGATGCCGGCGATCAGCGCCACGACGGGCGCGATCGCGATACCCATGGCCATGGCTACTTCTTGCCCTTCGAGGAGTCCTGCATGTCCCGCCCCGCCTGCTCCACGGCCTCGCCGGCCTTGCCCATCGCCTTATCGACCTGCCGGCCGGCGCGCTCCGCCGGGCCGCCTTTGTCGGCCGGCGACTCGCGGTTGCAAGCGGCCACGATGGCCAATGCCAAAGTGAGGGCGACGAGCGACTTCACCGGCTATTTTTGCAGAAGCGAAAAGAAGAATTTACGCGGCGCAGCAGTAGTTACCGGTTTGGCGGCCGGTTTGCGCGGCTTCGCAGCAAACACCGCCGCGAGCTCCCAGCAGCGCAGCGTCGGCTGGTAGCGCAACACAAAGCGGCGGCCGTCATCGACCATGACCTCGAAGTAGCCGTGAGTCGAATCGGCCCAGCGCTCCAGCACGGCGAGCACTGGTAGACGGCGGCCGCCGAGGTAGAAGGCGCAGGGTGTTTCTTCACCCCGCGGGCCCCGGTTGCTGTGCACACAAATCTTCATGGCGCGCGCTCGAGCAAGTGTGTGCCTCGAACAAGCAAGTTTCGCCGCTAGGCCGATGGTCCATTCGGCGCTGCCGGCTGCTAGGCGCGGCCTTCGAGACGCCGCCGGACTTCCTGTTCGGCCTCGATCCAGTCCTGCACTTCGTGGCCCGGCGCGAAGTCGCGCGCCTTGGCCTTGAAGTAGGCGGACTGCTGGATGAGCTTGTACACCTCCTCCGGGGAGAGCTCGGGCCGGGTGTCGCCGCCCGACTCGCGCTCGGGCTGCCGGATCTCGGGCGTATCGGGGGCCGCTTTGGCGGGCTTTCTCGCCTCGATCGGACGCGATCCCGCCGTGCGTGCGCCGCCGCTCTTCGCTGCGGGGGCGGGGCGGTCCTTTGCTTTGGCCATGGGATTCCTCTTGCGGTTGCGGTGCGTCGGCCAAGGCTAGCAAAGTTGGCTGCCCGCTTCCATCGGGCGGTAGAATCGCGACCCTTGAGAACCGCCGTCGAGACCCTCTTTCGCACGCTCGCCCGGGACTCCGGAGCGCCGTTCGCCGTGCGCTACGACGACGGTACGGAATGGCGCTCGAGCGACGCGAAGCCCGAATTCACGCTCATTTTCCGCGGTGCACGCGCCTACCGGCGCATCGCGCTCTTCGGCCATGTCGGGCTGCTGGAGGCCTACTTCGACGGCGAGGTCGACCTCGAAGGCAGCCTCGCGCCCGCGCTTGGCGCCGGCATGGCGGCGCGCGCCGAGCAGCCGACGCTGCTCGTGCGGCTCGCCAACCGCTGGCACGAGTTCCTGCATTCGAACGCGAGCTGGACGCGTGCCAAGCACAACGCCGAGTTCCATTACGCGCTGGGACCGGAGTTCTACCGCTACTGGCTCGACGACCCGCTGATGCTCTACACCTGCGCGTACTGGAAGCAGGGCACGCGCACGCTCGAGGAGGCGCAGAGGAACAAGCTCGAGCACGTCGGCCGCAAGGTGCTGCTCAAGCCCGGCGAGGACGTGGTCGACGTCGGCAGCGGGTTCGGCGGCTTCCTGCTCTACGCCGAAGAGCGCTTCGGCGTGAAGGTGACCGGCTACAACACCACGCGCTCGCAGGTGGAGCACGCGCGCGCGCAGATCGAGCGCCGGCGTCTGCGCAATACCGTGGCGCTGGAAGCCGATTTCCGCTCGATGGACCGCCAGTACGACAAGGTGGTGTCGATCGGCTGCCTGGAGCACGCGGGTCGGGACGGCCTCGTCGATCTCATCCGCGCGCACGCGCGCGCGCTCAAGCCCGGCGGCCTCGGCCTGATCCACTTCATCGGACACGTCGGGCGCTTCGAGACCGATTACTTCATCCGCAAGTACATCTTCCCCGGCGGCTGGATCCCGAGCCTCGCCGATGTCATCGTGGAGATGGAGAACGCGGGACTGGAAGTGCTCGACATCGAAAACCTGCGGCGCCACTACGCGCTCACGCTGGATGTCTGGGCCGAGCGCTTCGACCGAAACTGGGAGAAGATCCACGCGCTTGATCCGCGGCGCTTTGATGAGCGCTTCCGGCGCATCTGGCGCGTGTACCTCTACGGCTGCGCCGAGATGTTCCGCTCGCGCGCGGGACACACGCACCTCTTCCAGATCGTGTTCTCGAAGGGCAACGTCTCGATGGCGACCCACCCGATGACGCGCGAGCATCTCTACGAACTTGACGAGCAGCCCTCTCACTCAGCACTCGCTGAAAAAAGAAGCCCTGGCCGCGCGGCTTAGGGCGCCCGGGGCGGGAGAAGCGGGGCCCGTCGGACTCGCGAAGGAAACCTCGAACCTGTTCCGCGACCGCGACCGCGACGCGGCGCCGCGCCGGCGGCTCGACGTGCGCTCGTTCAACCAGGTGCTCGCGGTCGACGCCGCCGGGGGCTGGGTGGACGCCGAGGGCATGATCACCTACGAAGCGCTCACGCGCGAGTGCCTCGCTCACGGCGTGATGCCGGCCGTGGTGCCGCAGCTGAAGACCATCACGCTCGGCGGCGCGGTGGCGGGCGTCGGCATCGAGTCGTCTTCGCACCGCTACGGCCTCGTGCACGACACGATGCTCGAGCTCGATGTGCTGCTCGGCGACGGGCGCGTCGTCAGCTGCACGGCCTCGAACGAGCACGCTGATCTCTTCTTCGGCTTTCCCAACTCCTACGGCACATTGGGCTATGCGCTGCGCGTCAAGGCGCGCGCCGTGCCGGTGAAGCCCTACGTGCGACTCTCGCACCTGCCGTTCACGAGCGCGGATGCCTACTTCCGTGAATTGGAAGCGCGGGTAAAGGCGGGCGACGCCGACTTCATCGACGGCACGGTGTTCTCGCCGCGCGAGATGTACCTCACGCTCGGCCGCTTCGCGGCGAGCGCGCCCTTTACCAGCGATTACACGTACGAGCACATCTACTACCGCTCGATCCGCGAGAAGCGGGAGGACTATCTCAGCATCCACGATTACATCTGGCGCTGGGACACCGATTGGTTCTGGTGCTCGAAGAACGTATTTGCGCAGAACCCGCTCATCCGCCGGCTCTATGGCCGCAGGCGCCTGGGCTCGCGCACGTACACGAAGATCATGCGCTGGAATAGCCGCGCCGGCATCACCAAGAAAGTGGAGCGCGTGCTCGGGCTGCATTCGGAGTCCGTGATCCAGGATGTCGACATCCCGCTCGGCCGCGCAGCCGAGTTCCTCGCGTTTTACGCCGGCGAAATCGCGCTCTGGCCGCAGTGGGTCTGCCCGATCGGCCCGCAGCCGCACTCGGGGCGCTTCGCGCTCTATCCGGTGAAGAGCGACTGGTACGTCAACTTCGGCTTCTGGGACGTGAAGCGCACGCGCGAGGCGCATCCGCCCGGGCATTTCAACCGCCTGATCGAGCGCCGGGTGGTCGAGCTCGGCGGCATCAAGTCGCTCTACTCGGACAGCTTTTTCACGCCCGACGAGTTTCACCGCTACTACGGCGGCGAGGCGTATCGCCGGCTCAAGGCGAAATACGATCCGCAGGCCGCGTTCGCGCCGCTGTACGAGAAGTGCGTGCTGCGCCACTGAGCGGCGCCGTCTCCATCGCGGCGATCGTCATCGTCGCCGCGCTCATCCTGCTGCTGCTCTTCGAGCCGGGGCTGCCCTACCGCGTGGCACCTTCGCGCGCGCCGCTGGGCTCGCGCGAGTTCGTGAACTACCTGAGCGCGATCGTCAACGCGCGGCTCTTCGCCACGGGCGAGCTCGATGTGCTGAACAACGGCACGGCGATCTACGCCGCGGAGCTGGAAGCAATGCGCAGCGCGGGGCGCAGTATTCACCTGGAGGTGTATCTCTTCCTTCGCGGCCGCGCCGCAGACGAGGCGCTGCGCGTGCTCGCCGAGCGTGCGCGTGCCGGCGTGGCGGTGCGCATCGTCGTGGATCGCATCGGCAGCCTCTTCACGCCGGAGCGCTACTTCGCCGCGCTCCGTGCCGCGGGCGGCCGTGTCTACTGGTACCAGCCGATCGCCTGGTACACGCTCAAGCGCTTCAACAACCGCACGCATCGCGACATCCTGATCGTCGACGGCGAAGTGGGCTTCGTCGGCGGCGTCGGTATCGCCGACTACTGGATCGGGCCGAGGGGGCGCGGCCTGCCGTGGCGCGACACGATGGTGCGCGTCACCGGCGACCTCGTGAAAGGCCTGCAGACCTCGTTTGCCGAGAACTGGCTCGAAGCCGCCGGCGAGGTCCTGCCGGAAGCGGAGTTCGCGCAGCACGAGCGCGACGCGCCGCGCGTGCTGCCCGCAGAAGCGGGCGTCGGCATGGTGGTGAACAGCACGCCCTCCGCCGGGCGCTCGACGCGCGCGCGGCTCCTCTTCCAGGTGCTCGTCGCGTCGGCACGCGAATCGATCCATATCTGCTCGCCCTATTTCCTGCCGGACCGCAGCCTCCTCGCCGAGCTCGAGCGCGCCGCGCGGCGCGGCGTCCCGGTGACGGTGCTCGCGCCCGGCAAATGGAACAACCACCCGATCACGCGGCTCGGGAGCCGGCAACGCTACGGGCGGCTGCTCAAGGCAGGCGTGCAGATCTGCGAGTACCAGCCGGCGATGATCCACGCCAAGGTGTTCATCGTCGACCGGCTGTGGGCGGTCGTCGGCTCAACCAACTTCGACAACCGCTCGTTCGGCCTGAACGACGAGGTGAACCTCGCGGTGCTCGACGCGCGGCTCGCGGGCGAGCTCGAGCGCGATTTCGTCGCCGATCTGCGCGAAGCGAGGCGCATCACGCTCGAGCAGTGGCGGCGCCGCTCCTACGGCGAGCGGGCGCTCGCGTTCCTCGGGCGCCTGCTCGAGCGCCAGGTTTAAGGGAACACCGCCGCGTGCGCGGCGGTCGAAGCGGTTGTCCGACCATGCCTGACGCCAGGCCGCGAGCGTTGGTGCGCTGCCCGGCACCGGTGCTCTGCTGCCGGATGGTACGCAAGCCGCTCAGCGCGACGATGTATCAGTCGATCGAAACCGCCGCCATGGCGCGGCCGAGGCCGCGCGGCGATTGCGGAGCCTCATCTACGCGCATCTGCCGATGCGCGCGGTCACTTAGCAGCGGGCGCCGAGTCCTTGCTTTCAGGACGCCCGGGCGCAGGCGACGCCGGCGTGCCGGGCGCGGCCGGCACGCGCCGCAGCGGCACATACCAGACTGAGGGACGAATGCCGCCGCCCTGCGGATAGAGATCCATCAGGTCGTACACCGTGCGCGGCATGTTGGTCGACACGTTGAGGCCTAGCGAGCGCGCGGCCTGCACCGTGATCGGGAAGTCGTGTGTCCAGCGGCCCTCGGTGAGGACGGTGGCGACCTGCAGCGAGCGCTTCTCATCCATGTGCTTCCCGAGCACCTGCGCGACGAAGCTCAACACCTGCAGCCGCGCTTTCTGGGCCATGTCGGCGAGGATCAGGAGCTCGTCGCCCACGCGCTGCGGGCCTTTGAGCTCCACCACCTTGACGATCGACGCGGCCGGCATGTCTCCGATCTGCGGGTCGACGGGTCCAAGCACCCTTGTGCTCGACGAGCGCCTTGGCGATCTGCTCGGCGGCGAGCACGAGGCCGCCCGGCGTGTGCAGGATGACGTCGATTGGCTGCTCCGGCGGCGTGAAGCGGATCGCGCGCAGCACCGCTTCAGAATCGTCGATGCTGATGGAGCCTGCCACCGGCACGCCGAGAAAGCTTGCGCTTTCCTGTCGGTGGATCATTGCAATGACGCGCGACTTACGCTCCTCCTCGAAGCGACCGAGCAACGCGGCGCGGCTGCGATCTATGCCACGGCCGCCAAACAGCTGCATGAGTACAATCACGAGCAGCGCCAGCCAGAACGCCGCGCGCGCGAGGTTCGCGACGTGCAGCGACCAGGGCCGGCGGTTAGGGGATTCCACAGCGCCGTGAGACTAACACCAACCCTCGTGCTGCTGGCTGTCGCCGCGCTTGCAGGCGGCGCCTGCGCGCAGGCGCCGGCGACGCACCAGCACCAGTTCGGCGACGCCGCGCGCTGGACGCCGATCTTCGACGATCCGCGCCGCGACGCCTGGCAGAAGCCGCACGAGGTGATCGAAACGCTTGCGCTCAAGCCCGATGCGGTCGTCGCCGACATCGGCGCGGGGACCGGCTACTTCACCGTGCGCCTCGCGCGCATGCTGCCGAAGGCGACGGTCTACGCCGCCGACATCGAGCCCGACATGGTGAAGCATCTCGGCGAGCGCGCGAAGCGCGAGCGCCTCGCCAATGTGCGCGTGGTGCAGTCCTCGCTCGACGATGCACGGCTGCCCGAACCGGTCGACCTCGCGCTGCTCGTCGACGTCTACCACCACATCGACGATCGGCGCGCCTACTTCGGAAAACTGAAGAGCCGGCTCAAACCCGGCGGGCGCGTCGCCATCATCGACTTCACGCTCGACGCCGAAATCGGCCCGCCGCCGCGCGCGCGTGTCGCCCCCGAGCGCGTGAAAGCCGAGCTCACCGCGGCCGGCTACCGCCTCGCCGAGGAATACAGCTTTCTCGACAACCAGTACTTCCTGGTCTTTGCACCTTAGGAAATCGGGGTCAGAGCCCTATTTCCATGCTGCGAGGGCGAAACATCAGCGTTAAAGGAAAATAGGGCTCTGACCCCGATTTCCTAGAGGCTGGGTTTCGGAGTCCCGCCGTAGGTTTTCTCGTGCCGGTCCTGGCACCGCACGCAGCGTAGCGCCGCCGGAAACGCCTTCAGCCGCTCGTAGCCGATGTCGTTGCCGCAGTCCGCGCACACGCCGTAGCCACCTTCCTTAAGGCGCTCGCGCGCCGCTTCGAGCGCGCGGAACTCGTCGAGATCGCGCGTCACGTCGGCCTGCTCGAGATCGGCGATGAGCGTCGCCACCGACTCGTCGCCCGCGTCGGGCGCGGAGCCGGCGTGCTCCGCATAGGGCTGCTCGCGCGTGCGCGCCGCGTCCTCGCGCAGCTCGCCGAGGAGCGCATTGCGGCGCGCCTCCACCATGCGGCGTAATTCCTGGGCCTGTTGATCCGTGAGCGGCATTGCAGTCTCCATTCGTCCAGCGTCAGGGAAAGCTAGCAATTGGCGTTCCGGCCGAGCCGCGCATCGCGCGCCATCAGCGTCTGCAGCTCGCCTGCCGCGCGCTCTATTGCCCGGCGTCGCAGCACCTCTTCGCTCTCCTCTGCGGCGTTGACAACGAGCTGATGCTGGGGCAGCGGCACCTCCAGTCGGCACGAGCTCCGCTGCCTCGGGTGCGATCGCCGCCCGCATGCGTCACCGGCTGAAGTGCGGGCGCGGATCGAAGCGCGACGCGGCGCGCAGCTCTTCATAGAGCTTCTTCTCGCGCTCGGTGAGCGTGCCCGGCACGACGATGTCGAGCACCGCGTAGAGATCGCCGGCACCGCCGCCCGGCTTCGGCAACCCCTTGCCAGCGAGACGCAGCTTCTGCCCGGGCTTCGAGCCTGGAGGCACTTTCATGGTCACGCGCCCCTCGAGCGTCGGCACCTCGAGCTGCGCGCCGAGCGCGGCCTCCCACGGCGTAAGCGGCAGCTCGATCTCGAGATCGTGGCCGCGCGCGCGGTACAACGGATGCGGCTCGAGCACGATCTGCAGGTAAACATCCCCCGCTGGACCGCCGTTCATGCCCGGTCCGCCCTTGCCGCGAAGGCGCAGCCGTTGCCCGTCGATCGCGCCTTTCGGAATGCGCGCGCGCAGCGTCCGGCCGTCGATCTGGAATTCACGCTCGGTGCCGCGCGCCGCCTCCTCCAGGCTGATGCGCACCGGCGCCTCGTAGTCCTCGCCCGGGATCGGCACGTTGCGCCCGAAGCCGCCGCGCCGCGCGCTCGCGCGGCCGAAGATGCCCATTTGCTCGAAGAGGTCCGAGAGATCGATGTCGCGCAGATCCTCCGCGCGGCCCGAGCCGAAGCGGTCGAACCAGTCGGGCGGCGGGCGGAAGTCCTGCCCGGGGCGAAAGCTGCCCAGGCTGTCGTAGGCGGCGCGTTTCTCCTTGTCGCGCAGCGTCTCGTAGGCCTCCGACACCTCCTGGAATTTCTCCTTGGCGTTCTGCTCCTTGGAGACGTCGGGGTGATACTTGCGCGCGAGCTTGCGGTAGGCCTTCTTGATCTCCTCCTCGCCCGCGCCGCGCTCGACGCCGAGGATCTTGTAGTAATCCTTGTACTTCACCGTGCGCTATATGGGGACGCCGCCGGGACCGGACAAGCGCTGCTAGCGGATAACCAGCACCGGAATCTTCGAGTGCGCGAGCACGCGCGCGGTCTGGCTGCCGAGGATCAGGCCGCCGAGGCCGCCGCGGCCGTGCGAGGCGATGACGATGGCGTCGCAGCTCTTCGCGCGCGCCACCTTCAGGATTCCCTGCCAGGGCTGCGGCGCGCTGACGGACTGCTTCGCCCAGCGTACGTCCGCGCCGCGCGCTTCGCGCTCGAGCCGCGCGAGCGCCTTCGCCGCCTGCGCTTGGGCGGCCTTCTCGTATTCGCGCGGATCGAGCGCCGGCACCGCCATCACCGCCGCCTCGGGGGCCATCGGCGGCAGATAGGGCTCGATGACGTAAACGCCGGTCACGCGCGCGCCGAGCGCCTTGGCGAGCCGCACGCCGCTCTTCACGCCCTTGGCGGCAAGCGGCGAGCCGTCGGTCGCAACGAGAATGTGCTTGAACATGCGGCAGCGTAGCACGCGTCGCCGCGTAGAATGCGCGCACCATGAAGATCCTGCTCGCTGTCGATGGCTCCGCGCATTCGCTCGATGCCGTGAAGTGCGTGATCGACCACGCCGACTGGTATCGCGCGAAGCCGGAGATCGAGCTCCTCACCGTGCACCTGCCGGTGCCGCGGCTTCCTGGCGTCGGCAAGCTCATCGGCAAAGCGCAGATCGAGCGCTACTACCAGGAAGAGGGCGAGCAGGCGCTTGCGGAAGCCAAGAAGCAGCTCGATCGCGCAGGGCTTCGCTACGAGCCGCGCATCCTGGTCGGCGATCCGGCCGAGACTATCGTGAAGCAGGCGAAGAAGGCGGGCTGCGACGTCATCGCCATCGGCACGTGCCAGTGCTGCTCGTCAAGTAGCGGCGATCCATCGACGCTGCGCGAGATAAAGTGCAAGCGGCGGCAGCACAAGCCACTGCGCGAGCGGCGAGAGGCCGATCACGACGCCGGCGAGCTCGAGCTTTGGCATGAGCTCGGAGTATTGCCAGCCTCCGCGCACCGAGGTATTCGTCCATTCACTGAAGACCGTATAGACGACGCCGGTGAGCGTGGCGATCGCCGCGATCTTCGCCCACTGCCATTGCTCGAGAGCTGCTGCGCGCGTGGCGACGAGGGCAAGTGCGAGCGCAGCTGCGCCGATGAGCATGTCGCCCGCCGTGCAATGCGCCACGGCGAAAGCGATGTAGCCAGGACTCGCCTCGCGCCATATCGTGTAAAGCGGCAGCTGCGCGATTTCCCACGCAACGTTGAGACCGAGGAACCACGGCAGACAGCGTTGTAGGAGCAGCGCTCGCGCCGCTCGATGCCGATACCATGGCTCAGGCGCGCGCGCTTCCCTCATACATGTAGGTGAACGGCTTCGGCCCTTTCAGGTAGCGGTTCTGCACCTCGGCGATTTCGAAGCCGGCAGCTCGAATGAGTTCGTCGATCGGCCGATCGAGGTGGCAGCCGCCGGCGAGCGGGCGCCACAACGGCGTAAGGCGCCGCTGCCAGGCGGCGACGCGAGCGTCGGGCGCCAGTCCGTGCTCGGCGAAGAAAAGTTCGCCGCCGGGCTTCAGCACGCGATGCACTTCGCGCAGCGCGCGGCCCGCATGGGGAATGCTGCAGAGAGTCCAGGTCATGATGGCGCAGTCGAAGCTCGCGTCAGCGAAAGGTAGCCGCTCCGCGGATTCGCAGACGAGTTCCACCGCCAACTGCGCCTTGCGCGCGTTGCTGCGCGCCATGGCGAGCAGCTGCGGCGACGGATCGACGCCGTAGAGCCGCTCGACCTCATGGGAGTAGTAAGGCAAGTTCAGTCCGGAGCCGATGCCGACTTCGAGCACCGTGCCCTTTGCGCGGGGCACGAGCGCGGCGCGCCGCTCCCTGAGCATGCTCTGCTTCATCGCGAAATTAATAAGCCGCGGCACCACGAACCGGCCGTAAAGTCCCACGGCGGCCTACTTGCCGGCGGCGTTGCTGGTCATCTCGGCCCGGTACGAGAGCACTTCGCGCGACCAGTGGCTTTTGATGAACGCGAGCACTGCCCACATCTCATCGTCCGAGAGCTTGCCGCCAAACGCCGGCATGTCGCTCTGATAGCCCGGTGGGGCATACGGCGGCACGAGCCCATTCTTGACGATGGCGAAGAGCACATGGTCGGCGTGATGCCAGGTGTGGCCGCTGTCGTCATGCGGTGGCGCGGGCCGGCGGCCATTGGGCAGGCTTTCCTTCCAGTTGGGCTGCCCTTCGAGGTTAGCGCCGTGGCAGGCGGCGCACTGCTGCGCGTAGATCGTGCCGCCGAGCGCCACTTTCGTGCTGTCGCGCGCCTCCGCGCGTGGATCGTCGCCGGGGCTCGGCGCTTCACTGCACGCACCGAGCGCGGCCACGAGCGCCAGCCACCTCACGGACACGATTGCTTGATGAAGCCGCTGATCTCCTTGGGCGAGGCGAATACGATGGAGGCGCGATCGCCCTGCATGCCCGCGCCGACGACGACGGGGTTGCCGGGCAGCGGCCCGAGCTTGCTCGAGTCGGTCTTCAGGCGCAGGTTGAACTCCCAGACCTTGTTCTTCTTGCCGTCCGCGGTCTCGACCGTGTAGGTATCGCCGCAGTGGCTGAGCGCCTTCACCTGCGCCTCCGGCGGTGCCTTGCGCAGATCCGCCTTGCCGCCGCGCATACCCATGTCCCCACGCCCGGCCGGTGGCGCGCTGTTCTCGGCCACCGCTTTCAGATACGCGGCCACGTCCGCGCGGTCCTTCGGCGCCTTGAGGCCGGGGAAAGTCATGCTCGTGCCGGGAGCGAAGCGCTCCGGATTGGCGAGCCATTTGTCCAGCGTAGCCTCGTCCCAGATCACGTTCGCACTCTTGAGCGCGTCGGAATAGCGCATGAATCCCTCCACCGTACCGGCCTTGCGATGCCAGACGTGCGCGAGGCTCGGTCCGGTCATGTGCTCGCCTTCCTCGACCGAGTGGCAGGCCATGCACTGCTGAAATAGCTGGGCCCCGCGCTTTGCGTCGCCAGCGGCGAGCGCGGCTTGCATCGCGAGTGACAGGAACACAACGACAGTGGCGCGCATAGGCGCTACTTCTTGTCCGGCAGCCGCGCCGCGTACTTGCCGAGCACGTCTGCCATCGCGCGCATCATGTCGGCGTGCATCTGCAACTCGAGCTTCTCGTTGCCGGGCGGCAGGTGCGGCATGCCGTGCCCCATGCCGCCGCCGCGCATCATCGGGCAGCCTTGCATCATGTCCATGCCGCCTTGCATGCCCGGCGCGCCGGGCTTGTGCGGCGCTTCGGACTGCGCCGAGGCGATTACCGTGAAAGCGAACGCGGCGCTGGCAGCAAAGGCACAAACGATGATGCGCGTGCGCAATGTGGTGATCATGGTGTCTCCTTTCGCTTTACTTCATGAGGGAATTCATTCGCAACAACCCATGCCGCCCATGCCCCAGTGCATGAACAGCATTCCGCCGACGCCGAGCAGCGCGAGCACGCCGATCACCGCGAGCACCACGAGCGCGATGCTCGTGCCGCCGCCGTCGATGCTTTTCGGGCTGAGCATGCGCACGAGCGCTACGGCGACGGCGATCAGCAAGACACCGATCAGCAGCATGCCAAGCCAACCCGCGAGCGTCATGCTGCCCATCATCGAGCCCATGCCATTCATCATCTCTCGACCTTTGATTGCGTTTGCCGTGCGGATTGCTCGCCATCGGGCGGCAGTGAGGCGCTCGTGGGAGTCGCGACGGCGTCCTTCTTGCCCATGCGGCCCATGCACAACCCGAGCGCGCACAGCGCGAGGCAGGGCAAGACGCCGATGATGACGGAGGCGATGCCGGCCGCGGCCAACGCCTCCCTGCCGAAGTAAAGCGCTCCGCCGGCGACCACCACGAGCGCGGTAATGAAAACCTTGCGCGCGCTGTGCCAGCGGCTCTTGCGCTGCGCCGGGCAGCCGAGCGGGTGCGTTGCGGCCTTGTCATTTGGCACTGCGCTCATCCGATGCGTCCCAGCGCCGGAAACCGTTCGAGCAGCCAGTAGCTGAACGCGGTGAGCCGGCCCGTCATCATCGCGATTCCCATCGCGATCATGATCGCGCCGGCGCCCATCATCAGCGGGCGCCCGGTGCGGCGCATGAGGCGCAAGCGCCCGGTCGCTTCGTGCAAGAACGCGCCGATTCGCTCAGCGCCGCGGCGGTGAGGATGACGCCGAGGATCGGCCCGATGCACGGCGTCCAGCCGAAGCCGAAGGCGATGCCGAGGACGAACGCGGAGGCGGGGTTGCCGGTCGCTGCGCGAAGCTGAAAGTGCGCGTCGCGCCGCAGGAAGGGTACGCGCTCGACGCCGATCAGCATCACGAGGCCGAAGAGCGTGACGAGCGCGCCGCCGGCGATGCCGGCTTCGTAGCGGTACGCGAGCAGAACGCGGCTCAGCGCAGTGGCGCTCGCGCCGAGCGCGATGAACACCGTGGAGAAGCCGAGCACGAACAGCACGCTGAGCGCTGCCGCCGATACGCGCGAAGACATCGTCGCAGCGCCTGCGTTTGTGGCGAGCGATTGGCCAGTGATGTAGGACATGTACGCCGGCACGAGCGGCAGCACGCAGGGCGACACGAACGATACCGCGCCGGCGGCAAAGGCGCTCGCTGCGCCGAGCGTGGTGGCGTCCATCAGTGCTCCGCGCCCTCGATGCGCCGGCGCACGCTCGTCGCGACCTCGGGTGAATCCCATTGCGCCGGTCCGACGTGGCGGGCGATCTCGCGGCCGCTCGGATCGATGAGCAGCGTCGACGGCAGGCCCACTGCGCCCAGCTTGAATGTCGCCTGCGCGGAGCGATCGACGTAGAGCGCGAGCGACTTGACGCCGACGTCGGCGAAGAAGTTGCGCGCGATCTGCGGCCCTTGCTGGTCCACCGAGAGCGCCAGCACTTGGAAGCGCGGGCCGCCGAGCGTTGCCTGTAGGCGGTCGAGCGCCGGCATCTCCTCGCGACACGGCGCGCACCAGGTGGCCCACAGATTGAGCAGCACGAGCCGGCCCTTGAAGTCGGCGAGCGTATGCGCGCGGCCTTCGCCGTCCTCGAACTGCAGCTCGGGGATTGCTTTGGGCGCGGCGGCTCGCGCGAAGGGTTGGCCGTGCGTAGCCGCGAGCTGCGGCGCGCCAGGCGCTGACAGGTAGTAGTACGCGACGCCGACGGCCAACGCGATGAGCGCTATGGTGGCAAAAGCGAGCGCGGTGCGAGGCCTCATTTGCCTTCGCCGCGCTCGGCGATCGGCGTCCAGGTCTTGCCGGCGTCCTTCGAGATGTAGACGTTGCGATTGAACGTGGCGATCGCGTACTCGTCGCGCCGCGCCGGGTTCTGGGCAATGAACGACACCGCGTCCTTCGTGAGCGGCGGCAGCTTGAATTGCGCCACCGGTCCGCCTTTTAGCCGCGCACGTGTAAGGCGCGGTTCGGTGTCATAGCTGCCATACCAAAGGTGGCTGCCGTCGAGATCGAAGAACACCGCGGTGCCCTGCGTCGGGCCGATCTTCGCGAAGCTCTCCCCCGCGTCGCTCGATTCGAACACGCCATTGGGGGTCGCCAGCGCGACCGATTTCGGATCATCGGGATGCACAGCGATCGCATACGGGTTGCCTTCGATTCCCTGGGCGCTCGCGCGGTTCCAGACGAAGCCGTCGTTGAACGTGTAATGCAAGCCCGGCTGTTTCATGCGCGAGTTCGGGACCGGATTCCAGACATAGACCGCGTTCGTGTGCCAACCGGTCGCCATCACGTGGAAATCGCTTTCGCCTTCCAGGCCGAGCTTGTCCCAGGTCTTGCCGCCGTCCTTGCTGCGCAGGAGGCCGAACGGGTTCACCAGCCCGGAGCCCGCGGCCGGATGCCCGCTGCTGTAGATGTCTTTCGCCGTCGCCGAGAAACCCATGTAGTCATGCTCAGGACCCGGCGCCTTGGACCATTTGCCGTTCTCGTAGATCGCGAGGCCGTGGTGACTGGGGATGATGAGCCGCTTGCCGTCCGCGCTGTAGGCGAGCCCGTGGACGTGAGTGAGCAGATCAGCGCGCGCGGGCGCGGTCGCGATAGTCAGCGCCGCGAGCAGCGCGGCGATGGCGTAATGCATGTTCGTCTCCCGCAGATGGTTCATCGGTCGAGTGCGAGCGCGCCGCCGTAGCGCTCGCCGGTCTCGTCGAACCAAGTCGGTGTCGCATTGGCGCCGAGGCTGCGGCCGAGTTCGACGAGCTTCTCCACCGGCGTCTTGCAATCGGGCGCCGCCGTCGGCTGGATGCCACGGAGCATGAGGTCGCGCCAGGCCTTGGCGCGATCCGGCGAGCACCACACCGCTTTCGTTTGGGGCACCGACTCCGGCCGGATCACCGGGAACAGAAAAATGTGCACCGTGCTGTCGTCGAGCGTGGCGAGATCCTTCTCGAAGCGCTTGCAGTAGGGGCAGTTCGGGTCGGAAAAGACAGCGATCTTGCGCCGGCCGTTGCCGCGCACGATGGTGATGGCGTCGTCGAAGGGCAGCGATGCCCACTTGATCGCCCCGAGCTTGCGCTGGCGCTCCTCGGTGAGATTGCGCCCGGTCTTGGCGTCGATCGCCCGCCCGGTCAGGATCACGCTCGCCGCGGCGTCGACGTACACGATGTGCACGCCCCCGGCGTCGCGCACCACCACTTCGTAGAGGTCACCGAACGGCGCTCTCTGCACGCTTTCCACATTCGTGTCGCCGAGCTTGTCGTGCAGCATGCGCCGAACCGCCGCTTCGTCCGCGGCCGCGGCGGTTGCAATCAGAAGCAAGAGCAAAGCGAATAGGGCGCGCATCATGGTCGGAGGAGCTGCACTGTCACGTCCTGCGTCTGCGGGACGTAGCACACGCCTTGGTCGGAGCATCCTTGCGAGGTCACTTTCAGCGTGATGCTGCCCTTCGCTGCGTCGGCGGCCGAGAGTGGGACGCGCATGCGCACGAAGTCCCGAAACGTTTCCTGTTTGCCGAAGAACTGGTCTTCCTTTACCTTGCCGCGCGGTATCTGCACGCCCGTGAGCGGCCGGCCGTCCGCGGTGGCGAAGCGGAAGCGCTCGCGGTACATGTAGTAGCCGTCGGCGATCTGGAAGGTGATTTCTACGTTGCGCGTATCGAGCGCGCGCGCCGAGATGCGGAACGCCTTGTCCGGATCGAGCAGCTCCTGCTGGCCGAAGAGCTGCGCGAGTGCCGGTCCCGTGCCGAGCGCGAGCGCCGCTGCAAGCAAGAGCGCTCTCATGCGGCCGCCTCGTGCAGCAGGCGGCGCACATCGTGCGCGACCGACTCTGGCGTTGCCTCGGTCGGTTGGATGAAGAGGCGAATGCGGCCCGCCGGATCGAACACATAAACCTGGGCTGAATGGTCGACCGTGTACGAGCCATCCGCCTTCGGCGCATTCGCATGAAAGTAGCCCTTGAAGTCGCGTACGGTGCGCTGCGTGGTCGCTTCATCCGCATAGAGCCCAAGGAACGTCGCAGAGAACGCCGGCACGTACTGCGCAAGAAGCTGCGCCGTGTCGCGCTTCGGGTCGACGGTGACGAACAGGCCCTGCACCCGGTCGGCGTCCGGACCCAGCTCCTTCATCGTCCCCGCGAGCAGCGCAAGCGTCGTCGGACACATATCCGGGCAGCCGGTGTAGCCGAAAAATAACAGCACCACCTTGCCGCGGAAG
>VBCM01000180.1 GCA_005883675.1 Betaproteobacteria bacterium | reverse complement strand
GCCATCAAGAAGGCGTTCCACATCGCCGCGACCGGCCGCCCGGGCCCGGTGGTGGTCGACATCCCCAAGGACGTGACCGCCGCGGTGTGCGAGTTCGAGTACCCGGAAACGATCGCCATGCGCTCGTACAACCCGGTGAAGAAAGGCCACGCCGGGCAGATTCGCAAGGCGGTGCAGCTGCTCTCGGAAGCGCAGCGGCCGATGATCTATACCGGTGGCGGCGTGATCCTCTCGGATGCAGCCGACTTGCTGCGCGAGCTGGTCAAGTTCACCGGCTTCCCGTGCACCAACACGCTGATGGGCCTCGGCGCGTATCCGGGCACCGACCAGCAGTTCCTCGGCATGCTCGGCATGCACGGCACGTACGAGGCGAACATGGCGATGCAGCACTGCGACGTGCTGCTCGCGATCGGCGCCCGGTTCGACGACCGGGTGATCGGCAACCCTGCGCACTTCGCGCAGAACCCGCGCAAGATCATCCATATCGACATCGACCCGTCGTCGATCTCCAAGCGGGTCAAGGTCGACGTGCCGATCGTCGGCAACATTCCCGACGTGCTCGAAGATCTGCTCAAGCTGCTGCGCGCCGGGCGCATCCCGGACGTGAGCGCGTGGTGGAAGCAGATCGAGGCCTGGCGCGCAAAGGACTGCCTGCGCTACGACCGCAACGCCAAGATCATCAAGCCGCAATTCGTGCTGGAGAAGCTCTACGAGGTGACCAAGGGCGACGCGTTCATCACCTCCGACGTCGGCCAGCACCAGATGTGGGCGGCGCAGTTCTACAAGTTCGAAAAGCCGCGCCGCTGGATCAACTCCGGGGGCTTGGGCACCATGGGCTTCGGCCTGCCGGCGGCGATGGGCGTGCAGCTCGCAAATCCGGGGGCGACGGTGGCGTGCGTCACCGGCGAGTCGAGCATCATGATGTGCCTGCAGGAGCTCTCGACCTGCAAGCAGTACCGGCTGCCGATCAAGGTGATCAACCTCAACAACAAGTACATGGGCATGGTGCGCCAGTGGCAGCAGTTCTTCCACGGCAACCGCTACTCCGAGTCGTACATGGACGCGCTGCCCGACTTCGTCAAGCTCGCCGAGGGCTACGGCCATCGCGGCGTGCTGGTTGAGAAGCCCGCCGACGTCGAGCCCGCGCTGCGCGATGCGTTCGCGCGCAAGAACGAGCTCGTGTTCCTCGACTTCATCACCGACCAGACCGAGAACGTCTACCCGATGATCCCGGGCGGCAAGGGCATCACGGAGATGATCCTCTCCGAAGAGCTGTAATGCGCCACATCATCTCGATCCTGGTCGAGAACGAGGCGGGCGCGCTCTCCAGGATTTCGGGACTGTTCTCCGCCCGGGGCTACAACATCGAGTCGCTGACCGTCGCGCCGACCGAGGATGCGTCGATGTCGCGCATGACGATCGTCACCAGCGGCTCCGACGACGTGGTCGAGCAGATCACCAAGCAGCTGAACAAGCTGATCGACGTCGTCAAGGTGGTCGACCTCTCGGAAGCCGAGCACATCGAGCGCGAGCTGATGCTCATCAAGGTGCGCGCCGGGCAGAAGGAGCGCGAGGACATGAAGCGCATGGCGGACATCTTCCGCGGGCGCATCATCGACGTCTCCGAGAACACTTACACCATCGAGCTCACGGGCGATGGCCGCAAGCTCGACGCCTTCATCCAGGCGCTCGACCAGGGCACCATCATCGAGACGGTACGTACCGGCACGAGCGGCATCGGCAGGGGCAATCGCATCCTGCGGGTCTAGTAAATGGGGACGGACCCCATTTTTCTCATCTAGGGAGCACTCCATGAAGGTCTATTACGACAAGGACGCCGACCTTTCCCTCGTCAAGGGCAAGAAGGTGACGATCATCGGCTACGGCTCGCAAGGCCACGCCCACGCCCAGAACCTGCAGGAGTCGGGCGTGAAGGTGACCGTCGGCCTGCGCAAGGGCGGCGCCTCCTGGGACAAGGCGAAGAAGGCCGGCGTAAAGGTCGCCGAGGTGGACGAGGCGATCAAGGGCGCCGACATCGTCATGATCCTGCTGCCCGATGAGCACCACGCGCAGGTCTACCGGGAATACGTCGAGCCGCACATCAAGAAAGGCGCCTCGCTCGCCTTCGCCCACGGCTTCAACATCCATTACGGCCTGATCCAGCCGCGCGACGATCTCGACGTGTGGATGGTGGCGCCGAAGGCGCCGGGGCACACCGTGCGCTCGACCTACGCTGCCGGCGGCGGCGTGCCGATGCTGATCGCCGTGCACCGCGACCGCTCGAAAAAGGCGCGCGACGTCGCGCTCTCCTACGCCGCCGCCATCGGCGGCGGCAAGGCGGGCGTGATCGAGACGAGCTTCAAGGAAGAGACCGAGACCGATCTTTTTGGTGAGCAGACCGTGCTCTGCGGCGGTTGCGTCGAGCTGGTGAAAGCCGGCTTCGACACGCTGGTGGAAGCGGGCTACGCGCCGGAGATGGCGTACTTCGAGTGCCTGCACGAGCTCAAGCTCATCGTCGACCTCATGTACGAGGGCGGCATCGGCACGATGAACTACTCGATCTCGAACAACGCCGAATACGGCGAATACGTCACCGGGCCGAAGATCATCGACGCGGGCGTGCGAGCGCGCATGAAGGAGGCGCTGCATCGCATCCAGAACGGTGAGTACGCCAAGGAGTTCGTGCTCGAGAACCGCGCGGGCGCGCCGGGGCTGCTGAGCCAGCGGCGCATGACCGCCGAGCTGCCGATCGAGAAAGTCGGCGCGCGGCTGCGCGAGATGATGCCCTGGATCCGCAAGAACCGGCTGGTGGACACGTCGAAGAACTAGAGGGGGTATGAAGGCGCCGTACCCGCATCCGCTCATCGCACGCGAGGGCTGGCTCTTCGTGGCGCTCGCCGTGGCGGCGGCGCTCGCGGTGGGCTTCCTCATCGGCTGGTGGTGGTCGGTGCCGATCTGGCTCGCGGCGATCTTCATCCTGCAGTTCTTCCGCGATCCGGCGCGCGAGGTGCCCGACGACCCGCGCGCGGTGGTGTCACCCGCCGACGGACGCATCGTCGAAGTGAGCCGCTCCCGCGACCCCTGGCTTGAGCGCGACGCGCTCAAGGTGAGCGTCTTCATGAACGTCTTCAACGTGCACTCCAACCGCTCGCCGGTCGACGGCACGGTGAAGGAGCGCTGGTACTTCCCCGGGACATTCCTGAACGCCGCCCTCGATAAGGCCTCGACGGCGAACGAGCGCAACGCGCTCTGGCTGCGCACGCCCGAGGGGCGCGACGTCACCTGCGTGCAGGTCGCCGGGCTGATCGCGCGGCGCATCCTGTGCTATGTTGGGGCCGGCGCGGAGCTCAAGCGCGGCGAGCGCTTCGGCTTCATCCGCTTCGGCTCGCGCGTCGACGTGTACCTGCCGCTCGAGGCCCAGCCGAAGGCGGTGATCGGCGACAAGGTGTACGCGGCTGAGAGCGTGCTCGCATGGCTGACACCCCCGACTACGAACACGAACCGGACATAGACGCCGAGAAGCCCGCCACGGCGGGCGCGCCGCTGGGTGGCCTGCGCCGGCGCGGCATCTACCTGCTGCCGAATCTCTTCACCACCGGCGTGCTCTTCAGCGGCTTCTTCGCCATCGTGCAGGCGATGAACGGCCGCTTCGACACCGCCGCCATCGCCATCTTCGTCGCCATGGTGCTCGACGGCATGGACGGGCGCGTGGCGCGCTGGACCAACACCCAGAGCGAGTTCGGCGCGCAGTTCGATTCCATCGCCGACATGGTCGCCTTCGGCGCGGCGCCCGCGCTCGTCGCCTACACCTGGGCGCTGAAGGACATGGGCACGCTCGGCTGGATCGGCGCCTTCATCTACTGCGCCGGCGCGGGCATCCGCCTCGCGCGCTTCAACGCCAACATTTCGGTGCTCGACAAGCGCTACTTCCAGGGCCTGCCGAGCCCCTCCGGGGCGGCGGTGATGGCGGGGCTCGTATGGATGCTCACCGATTTTGACTTCGATCCCGACGAGTCGGTCTGGCTCGCGGCACTCGCCTGGGCGGTGGCGGTGTTCGCCGGCATCACCATGGTGTCGAACGTGCCGTTCTGGAGCTTCAAGGAAGTGAACTGGAAAAAGCGCGTGCCGCTGTGGGTGATCCTCGCCTGCGTGATCGGCATTTCCATCATCGCCTCGCGCCCCTCGCTTGTACTTTTTTTGCTTTTCTTCTGCTACGCGCTCTCCGGCTACGTGATGTGGGCGATGGGCCATCGGGTGCGGCCGGTGCTGCCCGAGGAATAAGTCGTTGCCGCGCCGCAAAGCGCGGCCTCGCAAACGTCAAAGTTTTTTCAATCGCTTCCGCTGCGCCGCTGCGCGCGCATGATGCTCGCATGCCACAGGGCTCGCGCACCGAAACCTTCGCCCGCATCGGGCGCAGCTACCCGCGCATCCCGATCGCGCCGGCGAGCGAGGTTGCCGAATCGTCGCTCACCCGGTACGCGGGCCGCTACGCCGCCGTTGCCGGCGTTCTCGCCTTCCTCGGCGCCCTTGCCCTGATCGGCTGGCTCCTCGCCCGCTAGCCGAGTTCCTGCCGCACCCACTGCGCGAAGCGGTGGCAGTCAAATTCCTGCGGCACGTAATACCCATGCTCGAATGGGCGCGCGTGCATGCCCTGCTGCTGCCATTCGCAGTTGCGCGCGTCCTGCCGGTTGGTGATGTCCCACAGCGCGACGTAATGCGCGAGATCGTCATCGCCGAGCGGTAAGCGCTCGGGCTCGAAGAGCCAGTCGTAGACGATGCGCACGCTCTGCGGACCGGTGGGCGTCATCAGGTGCGCGTTGACGTAGTCCGGCTGCACATTGAGGAACAGGCTCGGCGGCAGCATTGCCGGCACGTACAGCGTGCGTCGCTCTTGCGCGCCGAGCGTTGCAATGGGCGGTAAGCGCGCCGTGCCGTCCAATGTCAGCGTCTGCGCCCCCGGCGCGAACTCGGGCGCCGTTTCCGCGCCGCGCAGGCCCCAGGCGCCGGCGTCGCGATACGCGGTGACCACGCGGCAGAGCTCCGGATGCACGGGCGGGCAGTGGAAGCACTCGGAGAAGTTCTCCGCCAGCAGTTTCCAGTTGGCGCGCACCTCGGCCACGATGCGCTTGCCGATGGCGAGGCGCTCAAACCCGTAGCGCGCGAAGCGCCGTGGCAGCTCGCCGAGCGACGGTGCGAGCGGCGGGGCAGCCTCGCCCGCCAGGTTGACGAACACGAAGCCGCCCCAGGTCTCGAGCGCCACCCGGTAGAGCCGGAAGGCCGTCATGTCGAAGTCCGGCGTCTCCATGCGCCGTGGCGTCGCGACGAGCTGCCCGGCGAGGTCGTAGGTCCAGGAGTGATACGGGCACACGATGCGCCGCCGCGCGAAGTTGCCCGTTTCCTCCGTGCAGAGCACCGAGCCGCGATGCCGGCAGGTGTTGTGGAAGGCGCGCAGCTCGCCGGCTTCGCCTCTGGCAAGGAGGATCGACTGCGTGCCGATGCGCACCACGCGCCAATCGCCCGGCGCGCGCAGTTCCTCCTCGCGTGCCACCGCGACCCATTTGCGGTACCAGAACACCTCGAGCTCGCGCGCGTAATGCGCCGGGTCGTGGTACCAGGGCGCCGGCAGTCCGGGCTCCAGGCGCTCGAGGGCTTTCCTTTCCATGGCGAAATGCTATAGTGCGCCCATGCAACAGGCGATCGGCTTCCTTTCCTCGCTCGCGCTTCTCGCGCTGGGCGGCCTGCTGCTGCGCCCCGCGCGCTAAACACTCCTGCCTACAATCCGTGCTGTGACTGGCCCCCAAGGGCCGAGGACTCATTACATGAGCACTCATTTGTCCAAAGACCGCTTGATCATATTCGACACCACCATGCGCGACGGGGAGCAAAGCCCCGGCGCCTCGATGACGCGCGACGAGAAGCTGCGCATCGCGCGCGCGCTCGAGCGCATGCGCGTGGACGTGATCGAGGCGGGCTTCCCTGCCTCGTCCAACGGCGACTTCGAAGCGGTTCGCGCCATCGCCAATACGGTGAAGGACTCGACCGTCTGCGGCCTGTGCCGGGCGAACGACCGCGACATCCAGCGCGGCATCGATGCGCTGAAAGGGGCCAAATCGTGGCGCGTCCATACGTTTATCGCCACCAGCCCACTGCACATGGAGAAGAAGCTGCGCATGACGCCCGAACAGGTCTACGAGCAGGCGCGCCTGTCGGTGCGCTTCGCGAGGAACGCCTGCCCGGACGTGGAGTTCTCGCCAGAGGATGGCTCGCGCTCGGAGCTCGACTTCCTTTGCCGCGTGCTCGAGGCGGCGATCAAGGAGGGCGCCACCACCATCAACATCCCGGACACGGTGGGCTACGCCGTGCCGCAGCAGTTCGGCGAATTCATCCGCAAGCTGCGCGAGCGCATTCCCAATTCCGATAAAGCCCTCTGGTCGGTCCATTGCCACAATGACCTCGGCCTCGCGGTCGCCAACTCGCTCGCCGCCGTGCAGCTCGGCGGCGTACGGCAGATCGAGTGCACCGTCAACGGCCTGGGCGAGCGCGCGGGCAACACCTCGCTGGAGGAGGTGGTCATGGCCGTCAAGACGCGCAGCGATTTCTTCGACCTCGACGTCGGCATCGACACGACGCACATCGTGCCGACCTCGCGCCTCGTGTCGCAGATCACCGGCTTCGTCGTGCAGCCGAACAAGGCGGTGGTGGGCGCCAACGCCTTCGCGCACGCTTCGGGCATCCATCAGGACGGCGTGCTCAAGGCGCGCCAGACCTACGAGATCATGCGCGCCGAGGACGTCGGCTGGAGCACGAACAAGATCGTGCTCGGCAAATTGTCCGGCCGTAACGCCTTCCGGCAGCGGCTGAAAGAGCTTGGCATCGAGCTCGACGGCGAGGAGGCCTACAACAAGGCTTTCCAGAGGTTCAAAGACCTCGCGGACAAGAAGGCGGATATCTTCGACGAGGATCTCCAGGCGCTCGTTGCCCAGGAGGCCGGGCGCACGACGGAAGATCACTGGCACCTCGTCACCATGAGCCAGGCGAGCGGCATGGGCGAGCGCCCAAGGGCTGCCGTTGTTTTGAGAGATACCGTGGAAAAACGCGCGGAGGCGCAGGGTGATGGCCCGGTGGACGCCACCTTCAAGGCGATCGAGTCGATCGCCAAGAGCGGCGCCGAGCTGCTGCTCTTTTCGGTCAATGCCGTGACCACGGGCACGGAATCGCAGGGCGAGGTGACGGTGCGCCTCGCCAAGGGCGGGCGCGTGGTGAACGGCGTCGGTGGCGACACCGACATCGTCGTCGCCTCGGCGAAGGCCTACATCGCTGCCCTCAACAAGCTCGAGAGCAAAGTCGAGCGCGTGAACCCGCAGCACCAGCTGTGAAGCTCGTGGCCGCGGCGCTGCTCGCTTTCGCGCTGCCCGCGCAGGCACAGATGTATAAATGCGTGGACGAGCACGGCAGGACGCGCTACAGCGATCAGCCCGCGCTCGGCTGCAAGGAGGTGGACATCCGGCCGAGCCCGCCGCTCTCGGGCGAGGTAAAGGCGCGCGAAGAGAATTTCGCCCTCCAGGACGCGGAGCTCAAGCGCCGGCAGCTCGAGCGCGAGGCCGCGGCGACAAAGGAGCGCGAAGAGCGCGAGGCGCGCGAGAGCCGCTGCGCGAGCCTGCGGCGCGAGCAGACGATGCTGGCGAGCGGCGTTCGCCTCTCGAGCCTGAACGCCCAGGGCGAGCGCGTTTACATGGATGATGCAAACCGCGAGCGGCGCCTAGGCGTGCTCGCGCAAGACCTGAGGAGCTGCCCATGAGAACCTTCACCGCCATCGTGCTGCTCGCACTAGCGCTGCCCGCGCAGGCGCAGATGTACAAGTGCGTCGACGCGCGCGGCAAGACGCAATACAGCGACAAGCCGATCCCGGGCTGCCGCACGGAAAAGACCATCGCAGCGCCGCCGCCCCCTGCACCAGCTCCCGCTCAGGCGCCCGTCGCCAAGGCAAAGCCGAAGAGCGCGCCGAAGCCCGTCGCCAAGGCGCAGACGGAGACGCCGCCGCCCGAGCAGCTCGCCGCGCGCTGCAAGACGTTGCGCGAGGAGCAGGAGTGGCTCAATAGCGCGGCCGGCAAGGAGGTGCCGTTCCACACCGAGCGCGTCGCTCAGGTCGAGCAGGCGCTCGGCGCATGCCGCTAGCGCGGCGTACCTGGCTTTTCGTTCCCGGCGCCGACGTCGCGGCGCATCGCGCCGCGGCGCGCTCGGGCGCCGATGTCATCGTGCTCGAGCTCGAGGACTTCACCCCGCCCGAGCTGCGCGCCAAGGCGCGTGCGCTTTCGGCGCTGGCGTTCGCGCTCTGGCGCAAGAGCGGCGCAATCGCCGCCGTGCGCATCAACCCGCTGGAGGCCGATGGGATAGACGATCTCGCGGGCATCGAGCCGCCTGACGTGCTGATGATGTCCAAGGTCGCGACGCCCGAGCAGGTGCAGCGGCTGGAGGCGGCGGCGCCGCCGGGCGCCGAGCTCGTGCCGAATATCGAGTCGGCGGCAGGCTTGCTGCGCACCGCTGAAATCGCGCGCGCGAGCAAGCGCATATCGGCGCTGCTGGTCGCGAGCGAGGACATGGTCGCGGATCTCGGCACCGAGAGAAGCCGAGACGGCGTCGAGCTTGCCTATGTGCGCGCGCGTTTTCTCGTCGAATGCCGCGCGGCCGGCGTTGAGGCCATCGACTGCCCGTATACGTTCAGCGACGTAAAAGGCGCCATCGCCGATGCCCGCTATGCCAAGCGCCTCGGCTACCGCATGAAGAGCCTGGTGGATCCCTCGCACGCCAAGGCGATCAACGCGGTGTTGACACCCAGCCCGCGCGAGCTCGCGCATGCGCGCAAGGTCGTGACGGCTTTCGAGCGGGCCCGGGCAGCGGGCCGCGAGCGGGCCA
>VBCM01000179.1 GCA_005883675.1 Betaproteobacteria bacterium | reverse complement strand
AATGCTCGCAGGCAATAGTGCGACGAGCGCTGTAGAAATGATTACGACCCTGGATCGGAATTCAGCCACCAGTTGACCGTCCACGCGCCGCCGGGGGCACCGTTCGACCACAGCGGCTTCGCACTCGGCTTGTCTTGCACGGCGACCGGCTCGTCGCCGCAGTTGGCGATGAGCATGAGCTTGTCCCACGTCACCTGGAACGCGCGCTCGCCGAGCATGCGGTAGCGACCGGGGCCGCAGTCGAGCGGCACGATGTGGCTCTGGCGGAGCGTGAGCAGATGCTTGTAGTGCGCGAGCCAGACGTGGTCGGCCTTCGGCCAATCGAGCACCGAGGCTTGGAACGTGCTCTGGGCGAGCGGGTCGGGGATCTCGCCGGTGAAGCCGGCGAAGCGCGAGAACTCCGCGCGCCGGCCTTTGCGCACTGCCTCGCCGAGCTCGCCGTCGAAATCGCAGAAGAAGAGAAACGGCTGCCGGCAGCCCCATTCCTCGCCCATGAAAATGAGCGGCGGCGACGGCGCGAGCAGCTGGATGGCGGTGAGCGCTTTCAGCTTCTTCGGGTCGGCAAGCATCGTCAAGCGCTCGCCGAGCGCGCGGTTGCCGATCTGGTCGTGGTTCTGCAGGAAGTCGACGAAGCATGAGGGCGGCAGGGCGCTGCTTTTTTCCCCTCGGGGAGCATGGGTGAACGGTGAGCGCTCTCCCTGGTAGGCGAAGCCCTCCGCGAGGCAGCGCGCGAGATGGCGCGCCGGCGCATCCGCATAGGCGACGTAATAGCCGTCGGCCTCGCCGGTGGCGAGCACGTGATAGGCGTGGTGCGAGTCGTCGTTCCACTGCGCGTTGTACTTGCCGGGACCGACGAAGCGCGCCTGGTTGGCGTCGTTCTCGAGCACCAGGTGCTTTCGCGCCGGCACGGCGTCGCGGATCTCCTCCAGGATATGGCGCGGCGAGTCGTCGTGGATCGCGTGCACGGCGTCGAAGCGCAGTCCGTCGAAGTGGTACTCCTCCAGCCAGTAGAGCGCGTTGTGGACGAAGTACTGGCGCACCACGTCGTTCGCGAAATCGATGGCCGCGCCCCACGGCGTCTTGTGGCGCTCGGTGAAGAATGGCGGCGCATAGAGGCCGAGATAATTTCCCTTCGGCCCGAAGTGGTTGTAGACGACGTCGAGGAACACCATGAGCCCCGCCGCATGCGCGGCCTCGACCAGCGCCTCCAGGTCCTCGGGCCTGCCGTAGGCGCTGTCGGGTGCATAGGGCAGCACGCCGTCGTAGCCCCAGTTGCGCCGACCGGCGAAGTCCGAAAGCGGCATCAGCTCGATCGCGGTGATGCCGTGCTCGGCGAGATGGCCGAGCTTCGAAATCGCCGCGCGATACGTACCCTCGGGCGTGAAGGTGCCGACGTGCAGCTCGTAGATCACCGCCTCGCCCCACGGGCGGCTGCGCCAGCCCGCGTCCTTCCACGGGTAGCGGCTCGGATCGATCACCTCGCTCGGCCCGTCGACATCGCGCGGCTGGAAGCGCGAGGCCGGATCGGGCACGAGCTGCCCGCCGTCGATGCGGTATTGATAGAGCGTACCCGCGCCGGCGTCGCGCTCGATGAGCTCGTGCCAGCCGCCCGGGGCGCTTTGCATGCGCCGCGCCCGGCTGCCGATGACGACGTCCACTGTCTTTGCAGCCGGCGCCCAAAGCCGGAAACGCACACCGCCCTGCGCGAGCATTGCGGCGCCGAAGGGCATGGCGTGGCCGCGGATCAGCGTTTCTTGCGCGGCCACCAGCGATCGAGCAGCTCTGCGGCCCACTCGCGGCCGCCCAGGCCAAAGGCGAGTGCGAGCGCGAACACGACGCCCGCGAGCAGGATGAGAAAGGTCTGGCGCACGATGTCGCCGCCGACGTTCACCTGGTCGAGCGCGATCAGCACGACGAAGGCGAGGATTGCGTAGCGCGCGAGGTTGCCGAGGAGATCGGCGTCCTGCATGTGCACGTTGCGGAAATAGGCCGACACGGCGTTGCCGACGAACTTGGCGAAGTAGGCGCCGAAGGCGAGGATGAGGAGCGCGACCAGCACCTTGGGCACGAAGAGCAGCACGCGCGACAGGAGATCGGTGACGTACGCGAGCCCGAGCATGTTGAAGCCGACCACCAGCGCGGCGAGGATCACGATCCAGTAGACGAGCCACGCCAGGATGTCGGTCGCATCCATGCGGATGCCGCCGTCACGCAGAAAGCCGTCGATGCCCGCGCGGTCGGTGACGACGTTGAAGTTCACCTTGCGCAGCCCCCGGCTGATCGCGAAGCGCACCATCTTCGCGATCAGCCAGCCGACGATCAGCACGATCAGCGCGAGCGCGAGGCGCGGCAGGAAGTCGGCGATCTGCGTGAGGAACACGCGCAGCGGCTCGAGAATGACCTCGATGCGGTCCACGGTCAGCCTCCTTCGAGCAGGGCCATCAGACCCTGCACCGGGATGTGCATCCAGTCGGGCCGGTTAGCGGCCTCGTAGCGCAGCTCGTAGAGCACCTTCTCCATCTCCGCGAGCTGCAGCACGCCGCGCATGTCATCGAACGACTCGTACACGCCGCTTGCCTCCATCGCGGCGGCATAGGCCTGCAGGAAGGCCTTGCGTGCCGAGCGCTCCCAGTCCTGCAGCGCGGGGCCGAGGCGCTCGATGGCGGGCTCGGTGCGCTCGCGCAGCTCGGTCGAGCCGCGCGCGTAGCTGAACGAGCGCAGCATCCCCGCGACGTCGCGCAGCGGCGTGTGCTTGCGGCGGCTCTCGGCGAGCGGACGCGACGGCTCGCCCTCGAAGTCGATGATCAGGAAGTCGTTATTGGAAACCAGGACCTGGCCGAGGTGGTAGTCGCCGTGGTGGCGCCCTTCTCGCTCTTCTCGATGATGCGCAGCGTCTCGTCGGCCTCCTGGCGCACGCGCGCGCGCCAGGCATCGACGTCCTGCGTGGTGAGCGGCTCGGGCTCGAACGCGGCATCGCCCTTGGCGCCGGCGAAGGCGCGGTGCAATTCCGCGGTACGCGTCGCGAGCGTCTGGATGAGCGTGAGATACGCCCCGTGCGTCTCCTCCTCGCGCATGCTTTCGACGAAGCGCTCGAGATAAGAGAGCGTGTAGCTCCACGCATCGCCCTGGTTCGGTACATAGGCCTGCAGGAGCGCGAGCGCGGCCGATTCGCCGCCGGCCGGCAGGTATTCGACCGCGCCGGCGAGCGGCACGCAGTGCTTGAAGTGCGCGACCTCGGTGAGGAAGCGCCCGACTTCGAGCTCGGGATGCATCCCCTGCCGGATGCGCCGGAAGCACTTGAGGAACAGGCGCTCGCCGAGCGTGACCGAGGTGTTGGTGCTTTGCGTGTGCAGCGCACCCATCGTCAGGCTCACCACTTCTTCGCCCGCCAGCTCGGCGAACTTCGACGTCGGCGTGAAGCGCAGTGTGCCGTTCGCCGTGGGCATTGCGTCCGCCATCACGCCGACGTTCGCCTGCTGGCGCACGCGCGCCACCGCGAGCGCCGAGAGCGCGCGCAGCTGGTCTTCGTCCTCTTCCCAGCCGAGCGCGAGCGGCAGGAAGTACAGCGCGTCGCGCACCGTGAGGAAGCTCAGGAGCCACGAGAGGCGCCCGACGTCCCAGATCACGTGGTCCTTCACGGTGGCGTTGCGCACCGGCTCGCCCTTTTGCGCGTACCAGCGCTGCGCCTCGATGAATTTCGGCAGCACCTCGACTTCGAGCCGCTCGCGCAGCTGCTCGGCCATGCCGATGCGCCAGGGCACGACGCGGTCGCGGAAGAAGCTCGTCCAACTGTCGAAGAGCACCAGCACCGGCGCCTCCTCGTGCACCAGCATCTCCTTGTGCCAGTCCGGCGCGGGCACGTCCTGGGCGAGGCGGAACCAGTAGAAGGCGTGCGCGGGCAGCGTGAGCAGATACGGCAGCTCGCCGACCGGCGGGAACGCCGTACGGCCGAGGAGCTCGACCGGCACGCGGCCGCGGTACTTCTTCAGGCCGAGCTCCACCGGCTGCGCCGCGCGCGACAGGTTCGCGACGCAGAGAATCGCCTCGTCGCCGAGCTCGCGCATATAGGCGAGCACCTTGCGATTCCCGGCCGGCAGGAACGCGAGGCTGCCACGGCCGAAGGCGTGGCTCGTCTTTCTCACGGCGAGCATGCGCTTCATCCAGTTGAGGAGCGACCCGGGGTCGCGGCTCTGCGCTTCGACGTTCACGGCCTCGTAGCCGTAGATCGGATCCATGATCGGCGGCAGATACAACCGCTGCGGATCGGCGCGCGAGAAGCCGGCGTTGCGGTCGGGGCTCCACTGCATGGGCGTCCTCACGCCGTTGCGGTCGCCGAGATAGATGTTGTCCCCCATGCCGATCTCGTCGCCGTAGTACAGGACCGGCGACCCGGGCATGGAGAGAAGCAGGCTATTCATCAGCTTGATGCGTTCGCGATCGTTCTCCATGAGCGGTGCGAGACGCCGCCGGATGCCGAGGTTGATGCGCGCCTGCCGGTCGGCGGCGTACATGCGCCAGAGGTAATCGCGCTCCCTGCTCGTCACCATCTCGAGCGTCAGCTCGTCGTGGTTGCGCAGGAAGATCGCCCACTGGGAGAGCGCCGGGATTTCCGGCGTCTGCTGCATGATCTCCACCACCGGGTGGCGGTCCTCCTGCGCGATCGCCATGTACATGCGCGGCATCAGCGGGAAGTGGAACGCCATGTGGCACTCGTCGCCCTCGCCGAAGTACGGGCGCACGTCCTCGGGCCATTGATTCGCCTCGGCGAGCAGCATCCGGTTCTGGTAGCGCGCGTCCATGTGCGCGCGGATCTGCTTCAGCACGAGATGCGTTTCCGGCAGGTTCTCGTTGTTCGTTCCCTCGCGCTCGCAGAGATACGGAATGGCATCCAGCCGGAAGCCGTCGACGCCCATGTCCGCCCACGACTGCAGGACCTTCAGCACCGCGCGCACGACATGCGGATTGTCGAAGTTGAGGTCCGGCTGATGGCTGAAGAAGCGGTGCCAGTAGTACTGCTTCGCCACCGGATCCCACGCCCAGTTCGAGGCCTCGGTGTCGGTGAAGATGATGCGCGTGCCCTTGTACTTCTGGTCGCTGTCGCTCCACACGTAGTAGTTGCGCTTGCGCGAGCCCTTCGGCGCGCGCCGCGCCGCCTGGAACCAGGTGTGCTGGTCGGAGGTGTGGTTGATCACGAGCTCGGTGATCACCTTGAGCCCGCGGCGATGCGCCTCGGCCACGAAGGAGCGGAAGTCCTCGCGCGTCCCGTAGTGCGGATGCACGTTGCGGTAATCGGCGACGTCGTAGCCGTCGTCCTTGAGCGGCGACGGATAGAACGGCAGCAGCCACACCGCGTTGACGCCGAGCTCCTGGATGTAATCGAGCTTCGCGGTGAGCCCGCGGAAGTCGCCGATGCCGTCGCCGTTCGAGTCGAGGAACGCCTTGACGTGCAGCTGGTAGATGACCGCGTCCTTGTACCAGAGCGCGGTGTCCGGCAGCGCGGGCTGCGCCTCGGCGACGGCGACGAGCTGGTTATTTTCGCGTAACACGGAAGACGTGCGCCGGCAGCGTGTGGGGGTTGAGCTGCACGAAGTTGCGCCGCCCTTTCCAGGTGTAGTGGCCGGCGGCGACGAGATCGTGCAGCTCGTAAGTGTCGCCGGGCGCGCGGTCGAAATCTACCCACCCCGACTGCGTATTTCGCGGGTCGAGATTCACCGCCACCAGGATGAGGTTGTCCCCCGCCTGTTTGGAGTAGCAGATGAGTTGGTCATTGTCGGTCGGATGGAAGCGCAGGCTCCAGTCGCTCTGCAGCGCGGAATTCTCCTTCCTCACGGCGTTCAAGCGGCTGATGAGCGGGCGCAGGCTGTCCGGCCGGTCGCGCTCCCAGCGCTTGATCTCGTACTTCTCCGAGTTGAGGTACTCCTCGCTTCCCGGCTCGCGCGGCGTCGCCTCCATCAGCTCGTACGCCAGGCCGTACATGCCGTAATTGGCCGCGAGCGTGGTCGCCAAGACCAGGCGGGCGATGAACGCGGGGCGCCCGCCGTGCTGCAGATACTCGTGCAGGATGTCGGGCGTATTCGGCCAGACGTTCGGCCGGAAGTATTCGCGCGACGGCTGCTGCGCGAGCTCGGTGAAGTACTCGGTCAGTTCCCAGCGCGTGTTGCGCCAGGTGAAGTAGGTGTACGACTGCGTGAAGCCGAGCTTCGCCAGCCTGTGCATCACGCGGGGACGGGTGAACGCCTCCGAGAGGAAAATCAGCTCGGGATGCTTGGCTTTCAGCTCCGGGATGCACGACTCCCAGAAGGCAAAGGCCTTGGTGTGCGGGTTGTCGACCCGAAAGATCGTCACGCCGTGGCCGATCCAGAACTCGAAGATGCTCTTCAGCTCGGCCCAGAGGCCGCGCCAGTCTTTGCTTTCAAAGTCGAATGGATAAATGTCCTGGTACTTCTTCGGCGGGTTCTCGGCGTACTGCACGGTGCCGTCGGGCCGCTGCTTGAACCACGCCGGGTGCTCGCGCACATAGGGATGGTCGGGCGAGCACTGGAATGCGATGTCCAGCGCGACCGAAATGCCGCGGCGGCGCGCCTCGGCCACCAGCGCGTCGAAGTCGGCGAAGGTGCCAAGCTGCGGATGCAGGGCCTTGTGCCCGCCCTCCTTTGCACCGATCGCCCACGGGCTGCCCACCTCCTCGGGCTTGGCTTTTAGCGCGTTGTTCTTGCCCTTGCGCTCGGTCATGCCGATCGGGTGCACCGGCGGCAGATAGAGCACATCGAAGCCCATCGCTTCAACTTCGGGCAGGAAAGCGATCAGATCGCGCAAGCTCGCATGCTTGCCGTCGCCGCGCACCGAGCGCGGGAATAGCTCATACCAGCTGGAAAAGCGTGCGCGGACTGGATCCACCACGACCTGGAGCGTTCTTTCGTACTGGAGAAGGCGCGATGGATCGGGCGGCGGCGACTTGAGAACCATGGCGGTGGCATAGCGCTCTTCGGCCGGCCGCGCGGCGTCCTTCAGCACCGGGTTGCAGGAGAGCGCGCCGCCGATGAGGAAATCGACCGTGAGGTCCTGCCCGGCCTCGTGGCGCTTGCGCAGGTCGCGCTGCCAGGTGAGGAAGGGATCGGTCCAGCCGCGCACCGTGTACTCGTATCGCCCGAGCTCGGCGACGCGGAAGGACGCGCTCCAGTGATCGTTGCCGAGGAACTGCATCGGCACAACCTGCCAGTCGCGCGCGCCGGCGTGGCGCCAGAGAAGCTCGGCGACGACCGCGTCGTGGCCGTCGGTGAAGACGTCGGCCTCGACGAGCACCTCGTCGCCGATCGCGCGCTTCACCGGATAGCGCCCGCAGTCGACCTCGGGACGGACCGACTCGATGATGACCCTAGGCGGAGCGAGTTTCTCTATGGCGTCGCTATTCAGGCTTGAAGAAGAGCGCAGCTAACGGGGGGACGGTGATGGAGAGGGAGTGGCTGAAGTCCTCGTATGGCATCGGCGTCGCCTCGCAGCCGCCGTAGTTGCCAAGGCCGCTACCGCCGTACATCGGGGCGTCGCTGTTCAGGAGCTCGCGCCAGTAGCCGCCGCGCGGCACGCCGATGCGGTAGTTCAGCCGCGGCACCGGCGTGAAGTTGCAGATGACGAGGATCGGCGGCGCGGCTTCGTTCCCCAGGCGCAGGAAGGAGACCACGCTCTGCTCCCAGTCGCCGCGCTGCACCCAGCGGAAGCCGTCGTTCACGAAGTCCTTCTGGTGCAGCGCCGGCTGCTCGCGCAGCACGCGGTTGAGGTCCGCCACCCAGCGGCTCACGCCCTCGTGGCGCTGATCCATGCCGAGCGCGTGCCACTCGAGGCTCGACTCGTGCGCCCACTCGCGGCGCTGGCCGAACTCGCCGCCCATGAAGAGGAGCTTCTTGCCCGGATGCGCCCACATGTAGCCGAAAAGCGCGCGCAGGTTCGCGAACTGCTGCCACGCGTCTCCCGGCATGCGCCCGATGAGCGAGCCCTTGCCGTGCACGACCTCGTCATGCGAGAGCGGCAGCACGAAGTTCTCGTGGAAGGCGTACCACAGGCTGAAGGTCAGCTCGTCGTGATGATACTTCCGGAACACGGCATCGTTCTTCATGTAGGCGAGCGTGTCGTGCATCCAGCCCATGTTCCACTTCATGCCGAAACCGAGGCCCCCGAGGTAGGTCGGGCGCGACACCTGCGGCCAGGCGGTGGATTCCTCCGCGATGGTCTGCGTGTCCGGATAGTCGCGATAGAGGGTCTCGTTCAGGAACTGCAGGAACGAGATCGCCTCCAGGTTCTCCCGCCCGCCGTAGCGGTTCGGCACCCACTCGCCTGTCTTTCGCCCGTAGTCGAGGTACAGCATGGACGCCACGGCGTCCACGCGCAGGCCATCGGCGTGGTACTTGTCGAGCCAGAAGCGCGCGCTGGAGGCGAGGAACGCGCGCACTTCGTTCCTCCCGTAATTGAAGATCGCGCTCGCCCAATCCGGGTGGTGTCCCTGGCGCGGATCGGCATGCTCGTAGAGATGCGAGCCGTCGAAGAAACCGAGCCCGTGCTGGTCCCAGGGGAAGTGCGAAGGCACCCAGTCGAGGATGACGCCGATGCCCGCCTGGTGAAGCGTATCCACGAAGTACATGAAGTCCTGCGGCGTGCCGTAGCGCGTCGAGGGCGCGAAGTAGCCCGTGCACTGGTAGCCCCAGGAGCCGTAGAACGGATGCTCCATGATCGGCAACAGCTCGACGTGCGTGAAGCGCATGCGCTGGCAGTACTCGGCGAGCTGCGGCGCGAGATCGCGGTAGCCCAAAACCTGCGTTGGGTGATCCGGCGAGCGGCGCCAGGAACCGAGATGCACCTCGTAGATCGACCATGGCGCATCGAGCGCGTTGCGGTACTTGCGGTCGGTCATCCAGGCGCCGTCGTGCCATTCGAACGCCAGGTCCCAGACCATGGAGCCGGTGCGCGGCGGCTCTTCGGCGCGAAACGCGTACGGATCGGCCTTGTCTACCTTGTAACCGGCATGGCGCGAAACGACATGAAATTTGTACACGCTGCCGGGCTTCGCCTGCGGCACCCGCAGCGCCCAGATGCCCGCGTCGCCGGTAGAGCGCATCGGGTTGGTGCGCGGGTCCCAGCCATTCCAGTCGCCGACGACCGAAACGGACTGCGCGTTCGGCGCCCAGACCGCGAAATGCGTTTCGTCGCCGAGGAAGTGCGCGCCGAGCTTTTCGTAGAGCCGGCTGTGCGTGCCTTCGCGAAAGAGATACTGGTCGTGCCCGGTGAGGGCAACCGTTCGTTCAGTGACTGCGGGCATGGGCGTCCACCATGTAGCAAAACGCGGCTGCGGCTGCCATCGCGGCCGAGCTGAGTTGTGTCATATTCACTTTGACTATGCAAACGGATTACGTTCAGCGCTTCCTCTTCGAGAACCTCGACATCCGCGGGCGCCTGGTGTGCCTCACCGGCGCCTGGCAGCGCATGCTCGACGGCCGCGACTATCCCCAGGACGTCGTCGCGCTGCTCGGCCACACCACGGCATTGAACGTCCTGCTGGGCGCAAACCAGAAGGGCGCCGGCCGGGTCACGCTGCAGGTGCAAGGGACAGGCCCGGTGAAGCTGCTGGTCGCGGACTGCACCGCGGAGCTGCGCATCCGCGGCATGGCGCACTACGAGCGCGAGGAGGTCGGCCAGGAGAACGAGCGCGAGCTCCTGGGCGACGGGCGACTGTCGGTGACGCTGGAAGACCTGAAAAGCGGCAAGTTCTACCAGAGCCTCGTGCCGCTCGAAGGCGAGACGCTCGAGCAGATGTTCACGCATTACCTCTGGCAATCGGACCAGCTGTCGGCGTATCTGCGCCTGCATGCCGATGGCGGCGCGGCTGCGGGCCTGCTCCTGGAGAAGCTACCCGGCGCCGACACCCGGGACCCGGACGGCTGGAACCGCGTGACGCACTTTGCCAACACGCTGACGCTCGCAGAGACGCGCGGGGTGCAGCCCTACGATCTCCTCACGCGCATCTTTCCCGAGGAGCTGATGCGCGTGTTCCGGCTCTACGCGGTCGAATACCATTGCCCCTATGATGAGGACAAGGTGAAGGACATGCTGCGCGGCCTCGGGCGCGAGGAAGTGGAGTCGATCCTCGCCGAGCAGGGCGAGGTCGTGATCCGCAACGAGATGTGCAACCACGAATACCGTTTCGACGCCGCGGCAATCGCCCGGCTTTTCGCCACTCACCACTAACGGGAGGAAGACATGAAGCACATCGTGGCGCTCGGCCTCGCGGCCGCGCTCATCGCCTGCTCCGAATCGCCGAAACCGGCGGCCAAGGCGCCGCCGCCGCCCGCAGCCGCGCCGGTCGCCGCCGCGCCGCAGGCGCAGCCCCAGCCCGAGCCGCCGAAGCCCGATCCGAACAAGGAGCTCGCCGCCAAGGTGAAGCAGGCGCTGGAAGCGCCGAGCGCGAAGCTCCCCTCCGGCGCGATCGACGTCACCGCCGCGGAGGGCAAAGTGAGCCTCTGGGGCGCCGTGGAGACCGACGCGCAGCGCCAGCGCGCCGCGCAGCTCGCCGCCAAAGTCGACGGCGTGAAAGGCGTCGACAACCAGCTCAAGGTCGTCCGAGGCTCTTAACCGCAGGACAATTCGGGGTCAGAGCCCGATTGAAATAGGGCTCTGACGCCGATTTCATGAAGATCGCCACCTGGAACGTGAACGGCATCCGCGCCCGGGCGCAGCAGGTCTGCGACTTCCTGGAGCGCGAGCGGCCCGACGTGCTGTGCCTGCAGGAGCTGAAGGCTGGCATTGAGCAGGTGCCGGAGCAGTGCAAGACCGACGACTACCACATCTATTGGCACGGCTCCACACTGCGCGCCTATTCGGGCGTTTCGCTGCATGTGCGCAAGGGTCTGGTCGAGCCGGCGTTCAGCCATCCGGAATTCGACATGGAGTCGCGCATCGTCGCCGCGCGCTGCGGCAGCCTCGTGCTCGCTTCGGTCTACGTGCCGAACGGCGGCAAGGACTACCCAGCGAAGCTCCAATTCATGCGCAGCCTGCGCGACTGGGCAAAGCGCGTGCACGGCGAAGGATGCGAGCTCGTCCTCTGCGGCGACATCAACATCGCGCGCACCGAGCGCGACGTGCATCCGGTCGAGCGCCGCAACGTGATCGGCCAACTGCCTGAGGAGCGCGCGCTCTTCGAAGAGCTGATCGATGACCAGCTCGTCGATGTGCACCGGCAACTGGAGCCGCACAACGAGCGGCTTTTCACCTGGTGGGCGCCGTGGCGCAAGATGCGCGAGCGCAATATCGGCTGGCGCTTGGACTATGTGCTCGCTTCGAAGTCGATCGCGTCGCGCGTGCAGAGCTGCGTGGTGCAGCGCGAGTTCGGCACGAGCGACCACGGCCCCGTTATGATGACCATCAGCTCATGAGCCAATCGGTGGTCCTCGAAGTGTTCAGCGATTACGTCTGCCCGTGGTGCTATCTCGCGAGCGCGCGCGTCGCGCGCCTGAAGAAGCAGCACGATGTGAAGGTCGAGCTCGTGCATTTCCCGCTGCACCCGGAGACCCCGCCGGAAGGCAAGAGCCTGCAGGAGCTCTTCGCCGGCCGCGGCTACGACATCCCGAAGCTGCAGGCGCAGATGCGCGCGCGCATGCAGGCCGAAGGCTTGCCATACGGCGATCGCAAGATGACCTACAACAGCCGCCTTGCGCAGGAGCTCGGCAAATGGGCCGACACGCAGCCGGGCGGCGAGGCGATCCACGACGCGCTCTTTCGCGCCTACTTCGTCGAGGGCCGGAACATCGGCGACGCCGACGTGCTCGTGCAAATCGCCGAAAGCGTCGGTCTGCCGGGAGCTGAAGCGCGCCAGGTCCTCGCCGAGCGCACGTTCAAGGCCGCCGTCGATGCCGACTGGCAGAAGTCGCACGAGTACGGCGTGACCGGCGTGCCGACCTTCGTCGCCGCCGGCCGCGGCGTCGTCGGCGCGCAGCCCTACGAGGTGCTCGAGCAGCTCGTCGAGGAAGCTACTCGGCCTTAGCGCCCGTCTCGCGCACGAAGCGCGCCGTCTCGGCAAGCGGCGCCGCGTGCGGCTCGAAGCCAAGCGCGATCAGTCGCTCGTCGATATCGTGCTCTATCCACACGTAATCCTCCATGCCGGCGTAGCCGAGCTCACCGAGCGTGAGCACCTCGGGCAGCGCAGCAAGGCGCGAGCGGGACGACACGGCGAGCGCCCGCAGGCGCAAATAATTGCGACCCTGGATCCGAATTAGGGGCTGGTGCGCCGGCAGACGAAGCCGAGGAACTCCTCGCGCGTCGCGAGGTTCTCGCGGAACACGCCTAGCACCGAGGAGGTGACCATGGTGGAATTCTGCTTCTCCACGCCGCGCATCATCATGCAGAGGTGGCGCGCCTCGATCATCACGCCGACGCCCTTGGCGTGCGCCTCGTCCATCACCACCTGCGAGATCTGCTCGGTGAGCCGCTCCTGGAGCTGCAGCCGCCGCGCGAACACGTCGACGAGCCGCGCGAGCTTCGAGACGCCGAACACCTTGCCGTTGGGGATGTAGCCGATGTGACAGCGCCCGTAGAACGGCAGCAGGTGGTGCTCGCACAGGCTGTAGAGCTCGATGTCCTTGACGATCACCATGCCGCCGGTGGTCTGCGTGAAGAGCGCCTGGTTCACCACCTCGCGCACGTCTGACCGGTAACCATACGTGAGGAAGGTAAGCGCCCTCGCCACGCGTGCCGGCGTCTTCAGCAGCCCCTCGCGGTTCACGTCTTCGCCGAGCTCGATCAGCAGCTGGCGCACTAACCCTTCGATCTTTGCCTGGTTCGGCTCCATGCCCGGGGGCAGAGCAAGACACGGGCCGCAATAGACGGCTAATTCGCTTGCATGGCGCGCAGGAAGTCGCTGAGCCGCCGGCCGGGCTGATCGGGATAGCGGCGCTCGAGCGCTTCCAGCGCGGCGATGCGATCGACGCGGAAGTTGCGGAAATCGTCGCGGCCCTCGCACCACGCGCCGATGGTCCATGCGCCGCCCCAGAAGTAGAGTGCGAGCGGCCAGACCTCACGCTCGCTCGCCTTGTTGGCCGCGTCGCGATAGTCCAGGCGGAGCACCCGGCGCTCGCCGATCGCCGCGCGCACCGCTTCAAGGCGCTGCATCGCCTTGCCGTCGACGTGAAAACCCGGCGCATAGAGGCGCGTGCGCTCCACGGCCAGGCGCCGGTCCGCGGGCAGCGCGGCGATGATTTTTTCCATCGCCGTGCGCGCGGACTCCGCGAGCACCGGCCCGCCCCAAGCCTCGACCATGCGCGCGCCGACCGCGAGCGCCTCGATCTCGTTCAGGGTGAACATGAGCGGCGGAACATCGAAGCCCGCTTTCAAGCGGTAGCCGACGCCCGCCTCACCCTCAATCGGCACGCCCGAGAGCGAAAGGTCGCGCACATCGCGGTACACCGTGCGCAGCGACACGCCGAGCCGCTCGGCGAGAAAGGCCGCCGTCGTGAGACGGCGGCCGCGCAGATGCTGGACGATGCGGAACAGCCGGTCGGCGCGCCGCATGGAAGATCAGCGCGCCGCCCTAGCCTGCCGGGCGATGACAAACCACCTCGAGGTTGTGGCCATCGGTATCGATCACAAAGGCCGCATAGTAATCGGCATGGTAGTGCGGCGAAGGCGATGTGCAGCAGCCCCAGCCCGACGGCATCGCCCACGCTTACGCTTTCAGCTCATCGCGTGGAGGCCGACACGATTGCCTTCGCTATCGGCGATATGGGCGATGAAGCCCTGCTCGCCTGGCAGCGCGGTTTTCGGCAGCAGCACCTTGGCGCCGAGCGAGCGCGCGCGCTCGAGCGCGGCGTCGATGTGGGGCGTGGCGGCCAGATACGTGACGGTGCCCTTCGCCGAAGGCTCATAGCCTTCGCCGTGCACGAGACAGCCGCCCACGCCGTCCGCGGCATACGGGAAGCAGGCGATGCGGAAGGGCCCGAATGCCTCGGGCTTGAGCTTGCCGTCGAGCAGCTTCTCGTAGAACGCGGTTGCGCGCTTGAGATCGGACACCGCAATTTCACTCCAGACGACTGCGTTCTTCATCTTGCTCTCCTAGGTGATGTGCGCCATTCGCACATGCCAAGGATGCGCAAGCCCTGCTGACAGCGTCGTGTCAGCAGGGCGCTCCGCCACCTCATCGACCGCCGTTAGGGTGCACAATCGCCGCACGTACGTCGACCTCTACTGCGAGCGGCTCGCGCCGGGCCTGCTCGGCGAACCTCTAAATGCGGCGAGCAACATCGCCTTCTTCGTCGCCGCGTGGCTGCTCGCGCGCGACGCGCGGCGCCTGGGCGCCTGGCGCGCCGACAGCGCCCTGCTGGTCGCGTTGACGGTCATCGTCGGCATCGGCAGCACGGTGTTCCACACCGTCGCCACCACGTGGGCGCAGTGGCTCGACCTCGTGCCGATCCTGCTCTTCCAGCTCGCCTTCCTGTGGATCTACGCCGCCCGAATACTCAATTGGTCGCCAATCGCGAGCGGCGTGCTCGTCGCGGCATTCATGGCGATCGCGCTCTTCGCGCGCCAGTTTCAGGAGCCGTTCAACGGCTCAATCACCTATGCGCCGGCACTGGTCGCGGTCTTTGCGCTCGGCCTGCACCATCGCGCCACCCACCCGCGCGAGCCGCCGCTCTTGCTCGCCGCCGCGGGCGTGTTTACCGTCTCGCTCTTCTTGCGCACGATCGACGCGGCGGCCTGCGAGCGCTTTGCCCATGGCACGCATTTCTTCTGGCACCTGCTGAATGGCGTCGTGCTGTACCTCGCCGCGCGCAGCCTGCTAGGTACCGCTCAGCGAGCGCATTAGCTCTTCGGGCGCGAAGAGCTGGCCGTCCTTGATCACGCGGTGGATGCGGGCGAGGTTCTGCACGTCGGCGAGCGGATCGGCATCCAGGATGAGGAGATCGGCGAGCTTGCCCGGCGCGAGCGTGCCGAGCTCGCGCTCCAGGCCCATCGTTCGGGCGCCATTCACGGTGGCGGCGCGCAGCACCTGGAGCGGCGTGAGGCCCGCCTGCACCATGAGGCCGAGCTCGCGAAACACCGAGGGCCCGTGCAGCGTACCGATATTGCCGGCGTCGGTGCCCATCGCGACGGGGATGCCCGCATCCCAGACGGTGCGCAGGTTCTGCAGCTCGACGGCCGACGGCTCGGGCGACGCGGTATCGGCCATCGCCTTCGCCACGCGCTCGGGCAGCTTCTCCGGCGGGATGCGCGCGAGATCGCCCATCGCCGCGAGGATCTGCGGATCGGCGAGCCGGCGCTCGGCCGGCGTCGGCCGCCAGGTGTTCGAAAGCGCATAGCGGTAGCCCATCACCACGAAGAGCGTCGGGCAATAAAGCGCACGGTTCTTCTTCGCGAGCGCGAGAAACTCCTGGTCCACCGGCGCGTCCTCCACCGAGTGCACGAGGTAATCGGCGCCCGCGCGCAGCGCTGCTTTCGCCACCTCGAGCTCGGTGGCATGCACGGCGAGGCGCACGCCAGCGGCATGCGCGGCGTCGGCCGTGGCTTTGACGATCGCTTCCTGCGCCGCGAGGTCGTCGCCCGGCCGGTGGATGAACCACACCTTGATGAAATCCGGCTTGTACGCGAGCTCGCGCTGCACGAGCGTTCGCGCTTCATCGGCTGTCGTCACCTTGACGATCGGCGGGTCGCCGAGGTCGAGCTTCGGCCGGTCGATCATCGAGATGAGCGGTCCGGCCACCGCCACGCGCGGCGCGGCGCTTGACTTGCGCGCGGCGTCGCGCATCTCGAAATTCCAGTACGGGCCGCCGATGTCCACGACGCTCGTCACGCCGCTGGCGAGCCACAGCTTGAAGGTCGCCGGCAGGCGCGCCTTGTTGCGCGCCACTTCCTCCACATAGGGCACCACCGCGTTGAAGTCGGCGACATCGGGCCGCGTGTACAGGTTGCCCGACTGGAAGAAGTGCACGTGCGCATCGACGAGGCCCGGCACCACCCACTTTCCCTTGCCGTCGATGCGCGTCGCGCCGGCCGGCACGCGCGTCCCCGCGCGCGGCCCGATGCGCACGATGCGGTTGCCCGTGATGAGCACCGTGCGGTCGCGCTCGACTGCCGCCGGCAATTCGCGCTCGGGATGGATCACCGTCGCGCCGACGATGGCGATCGAGTTTTCCGCCGCATGGCCTGCAAGGGACGCGAGCAGCGCTACGGCAAGCAAGATCTTGACGTTCATTCGCCTTTGGCCTTGAGCAATGCGGCGTAGGCATTCTCACACCGCGCGTCAACCTGCGGGTCGGCAAACACGAGCTTCGCGCCGCGCAGCGCCGGCGGCAGGTCCCGGCGCGGTGAGACGTAATGCAGCTTCACCATGAGCGGCTGTGCCTCCGTGAGGAGGTATTCGTAGAAGAGCCGCGCGGCGTGCGGATGCGGCGGCTGGCGCGAGACGCCGACGCCGTTGACGCGCGCGACGAGCGGCTCGAGCGCGAACCAGTCGACCGGCGCGCCTTGCGCCTTTGCCTCCTCGATCATGTGGCTGTACACCGCGAGCGCGAGCGGTACCTCGCCGGATACCACCATGTTGGCGAGCACCGAGTTGCCATGGCGAACGGAGAGGCCGTTACGCGCCGCCATCTCGCGGAAGAGCTCCGCGCCGTCGCGCTCGCCGAGCGTCTTCAGCACGGTGCAATACCACTCGCCCGCATTGGCCTCCACGCCGAGCCGGCCTTTCCAGCGCTCGTCCAGCAGATCAACCCAGCGCCGCGGCAGCTCGTCGGGCCGGACCGCCTTGGTGTTGTACGCCTGCACGAAAACGTTGATGAACTGCGGCGCCCAGCCGCGGTGCGCGGGCAGCGTGCCCTCCAGCAGCGCGCGATGGCCCGTTGAATTCACTTCCTGCAGCACACCCTCGCGATACAGCGCCTCGAGCTCGGGCGCGGAAATGCTCACCAAGTCGAATTCCCAGCGGCCCGCCTTCTTCTCCGCAAGCAGGCGTTGCAGCACCTTGATGGATGAGGCGCGCCACACGTTGACTCGCACGCCGTGGCGCTTCTCGAAGTCCGCGCTAAGCGCTTGTATCGTCGGCGCGGCATTTGACGTGTACAGCGTCAGTTGGGCGCTAGCGAGCGGCGCCGCCGCCGCAAGCAGGAGCGCGAAACCGAGGCGACGACTCAAGCCGCCGCTTGCGCCGCGGCGGCGACGCCGGCCGGTAGCGCCGCCCTGTCGAGGCCGTAGAGGCGGCAGGCGTTGCCGGCGAGCACCTTCGCCTGCGTCTCGGGCGGCAGGTGCCCAAGATCGCGCCGGATGCCCTTGAGCGAATTCGGCCAGGTCGAGTTCCAGTGCGGATAGTCGTTCGACCACAGCAGGTTATCCGCGCCCCACCAGGCGAGGTTGTGGCCGGCGACCGCGTCGTTGAAGAAGCACGAGAAGACCTGCTCGCGCATGTAGGCGCTCGGGTCCTTCGACATGGGCAGCGGCTTCGCCTCGCGAAAGCGCCGATAGT
>VBCM01000178.1 GCA_005883675.1 Betaproteobacteria bacterium | reverse complement strand
AGCTGTGGCCCGTGAGGATATGCATGCTGACCGGCATCGCCAGGTCCTGCGCAGCCGCCCAGAGCTTGTCGTAGTGCGGCGAATGAAGAGGCAGATCAGGATGCGGCGCCTGCCAGATGAGCGCGCCTTTCAGCCCCTGCTTGCGGCAGCGCTCGAGCTCCGTCACCGCGTGGTCGATGTCGTAGACCGAGATCGCCGCGATGCCGATCAGGCGATGCCGCGCCAGGCTGCAGTACTCGAACAGCCAGTCGTTGTAGACGCGAAAGCACGCCTCCTGCAGCCGCGCGTCCTGGAGCGCGAAAAGGCCGAGCATCAGCGTGGGGTAGAGCACTTCCGCGCTCAGGCCATCGACTTCCATCTCCTTGATGCGCGCGTGCGGATCGTGGCCGCCGGGGCGC
>VBCM01000285.1 GCA_005883675.1 Betaproteobacteria bacterium | reverse complement strand
CGGTGGTGCCGAGGATGCGCTTCGACAGGTGATGGCCGATGAAGCCGTTCACGCCGAGAATTAGGACGCGCTTCATAAAGGCAGGCTGCGCTTCATTTTCTTTCTGCGACTTCGACGAGGCGCAGGACTTTACCATCGCCGCAGAGCGCGAACCATTCGCCCGCCTCCTGAAAGGGACCCCGCCTGCGGTCGGGCGCCGAGCGATCGGTCATTTGCGTGCGATGAATCAGCAGGCGGTCGCAGAAGGCGCCGGGATACGGCGGCGCCACCGCGCGCACGAGGTTGTGGATCTCGCGCGCGCTCTTGCGCCAATCGATGCGCCCGTCTTCCGGTCGCCGGCCGCCGTAGTAGCTACCCTGGGTGAGGTCATTGGGCCGCAGGCGCGCCTTCCCCGCGAGCAGCGGCCCGATGCTCCGGCGCATCACCGTCTCGGCCGCAGCGCTCACGCGGCGGAACACCTCCACCGCCGTATCGTCGGGGCCGATGGGTACCGCTTCCTGGTCGACGATGCGGCCGGCATCGGGCTTCGCCACCATCTCGTGCAGCGTCGCGCCGGTCTGCGTCTCGCCCATCAGCACGGCCCAGTTGACCGGCGAGCGGCCACGATACTTCGGCAGCAGCGACCCGTGCATGTTGTACGCGCCGCGCTTGGCGCTCGCGAGCACCTCGGGTGGCAGCATGCGGCGGTAGTAGAACGAGAAGATGAAATCCGGCGCCATCGCGCGCAGCCGCGGCAGCAACGCGCCGATGTCGGGCTCGAGCACGGTGTCGATGCCTTTGCTGTTCGCGAGCTCAGCGACGGCTGCGAACCAGATGCGCTCCTGCGGATCGTCGCGATGCGTGGCGACGAGCGGCACCTCGACGCCTGCGTCGAGCAGCGCGCCGAGGCAGCGCACGCCTACGTCGTGGTAGCCGAAGACGACCGCTTTTGCCAAGCCGAGGACTCGGGCTCGCGCTCGAGCACCGCCTGCACGAGATAGCGCGGCCGCTCGCGCACCTGCTGGTAGATGCGCCCGACGTATTCGCCGACGAGGCCGAGGCCGAAGAGCACGATGCCGATGAGGAAGAACTGCAGGATGTCGCGATCCCAGAAGGTGCGCAGCGTGTCGAGCGGCTCGCCCGCAAGGACGCGCTGGACCATGACCACCAAGTACACGAGCACCGCGACGATCGAGACGCCGATGCCGAAGAGCGAGAACACCTGCAGCGGCACCACCGAGAAGCCGGTGACGAGGTCGAAGTTGAGGCGGATCAGCTTGTACACCGAATATTTCGACGTGCCCGCGGCGCGCGATTCATGCGCTACTTCGACCTCCGTCGGCCGGTGCGCGAAGGTGTAGGCGAGCGCCGGGATGAACGTGCTCACCTCCCGGCAGGCGTTGATCGCGTCGATGATCGGGCGGCTATAGGCGCGCAGCATGCAGCCCTGGTCGCTCATGCGGATCCGGGTGATGCGCTCGCGCAGGCGGTTCATGGCGCGCGAGCCGAAGCGGCGGAAGGCGTTGTCGTGCCGTTCGCTCCTCACGCCGCCGACGTAATCGTAGCCCTCGTCCATCTTGGCGAGGAGCCTCGCGATCTCTTCGGGCGGATTCTGCAGATCGGCGTCGAGCGTGACGACGCGCTCGCCGCGCGTGCGCTCGAAGCCCGCCATGATCGCGAGGTGCTGGCCGAAGTTGCCGTTCAGCAGCACCACGCGAGTCACGTCGGGGCGTCTTGCGAACTGCTCGCGCAGGAGCGCCGCCGACCGGTCGCGGCTGCCGTCGTTCACGAAGATCACCTCGTACCCAACCTTCAGCGCATCGAGGGCGGGATACAGGCGCTCGAAGAGCGCCGGCAGCCCTTCCTCCTCGTTGTATACGGGGATGACGACCGACAGGTCCATTCAGCTAAGAACCTTTTTCGCCGCCTCGCACACGCGGTCGACGTCGCCCTCGCGCATCGCCGGGAAGAGCGGCAGCGTCGCGATGGAGCGGCCGATGCGCTCGGCATGCGGAAACTGGCCTTCGCGCCAGCCCAGGCGCCGGTAGAGCTGGAAGAGATGCATCGCCGGATAGTGCACGCCCACGCCGATGCCTTGGTCGCGCATGCTGGCGATGAAACGCGAGCGCTCGACGCGCTCGGGCAGCACCACCTGGAACATGTGCCAATTGGACTGCTCGTAGTCCTCGGGCGGCAGCTCGCAGCCGAGGCCGCGGTCCCAGCGCTGGAAATAGCGCCGAACGAGCGCGCGCCGTCTTTCGGTGAAACGCTCGAGCTGGGGTAGTTGCCCGAGCCCGATGCGCGCCGCCACGTCGGTGAGGTTGTACTTGCCGCCGGCCACCTCGACGTCCATGCCATCTTCGCCGGTGCGGATCACGCCCTGCAGGCGCAGCTGCTCGCAGCGCGCCACCAGCGACTCGTCCGGCAGCACGAGCGCGCCGCCCTCCGCCGTGGTGATGTTCTTGTTCGCGTGGAAGCTGAAGGACACGAAATCGCCAAAGGTGC
>VBCM01000281.1 GCA_005883675.1 Betaproteobacteria bacterium | reverse complement strand
TATCTTCACAGTCGGCGTCGCTGAGCTGAGCGGCGGAGGCCCGCTCCTGATTGCAGGCCAGCCTAGCGTTTCACTGCATGCATCCCCGGTTGCGCCGCGCGTGCAGCTCGACGTGCGTCTCATCGATGTCGCGCCCGACGGCAGCCGGCAGCTCATCACGCGCGGCACGCTCGTGCTCGAAGGACCGGCGGCCGACGCGAGCGTCACTATCCCGACGTACGGGAACCTGTGGCAAGCGCCGGCCGACCACGCGCTGCGCCTCGAGATCACCAACATCGACAGCCCCTACCTCGCGCCAAGCCGCGTGCCCTCGGTTACACAGATCACCGAGGTGCGTCTGGACTTGCCGATTCGCTAGCCTGCTCACCGGGACGCATTGAGCCGCGGCTACAATCCGCGGCATGCGTGTGTGGCGGTTCCTCGCCTTCGTTTTTCTCGTCGCGGCGCTCGCCGCGCATGCGCAGGAATATCCGAGCCGCCCGATCCGCCTGATCACGCCGGCAGCGCCCGGCGGCACGACCGATCTCCTGGCGCGGCTTTTCGGCGCGAAGCTCGGCGAGATCTTCGGGCAACAGATCATCGTCGAGAACCGCGCGAGCGCCTCCGGCGTCATCGCGGGCGAGATGACGGCGAAGGCGCCGGCCGACGGCTATACCCTGTTGCTCGCCTATCACCAGCACACGATCAACGCGGCGCTCAATGCGAACCTGCCCTACCACCCGGTGAACGACTTCACGCCCATCACGCAGCTCACCCGCGCGGGGTTGCTGCTCGTGCTGAATCCATCGTCGCCGCCGCGCACGCTGCAGCAGTTCGTCGAGTGGACCAGGAAACGTTCGGGTGAGCTGAATTACGGCTCGGCGGGTCTCGGCAGCGGTGGCCATCTCGCGGGCGAGCTCTACAAGCAGATGGCCGGCATCAAGGCCGAGCACATCCCGTACAAGGGGAGCGGCCCGGCGCTCATGGACCTGATCGGCGGCCGCTACGACTACAACTTCGCCGGGCTGCAGGCCGCGCAGACGCAGGTGCGCTCCGGCAAGCTGCGCGCGCTCGCCGTGACAACGCCGCAGCGCGTTCCGGCGCTGCCGGATATCCCGGCCGTGGCGGAAGCGCTGCCTGGTTACGAGGTGGTCGGGTGGTACGGCGTGGTCGGGCCCGCCGGCATGCGCGCGCCGCTCGTCGAGCGGCTGCACGACGAGCTGGTGCGCGTGCTGGGCCAAGCCGACGTGCGCGAGCGGATCCTCAACGATGGCTCGGAGCCGGTCGGCAACACGCCGCGCGAGTTCCGCGACTTCATGGCCGCCGATCTCGCGAAGTGGGCGAAAGTGGTGAAGGAGAGCGGCGCGAAATTCGAATGATCCGCTCGCTCGTCCTTACCCTCGGTCTCGCGATCGCCACGCCGGTGCTCGCGCAGGACGAGCCCGAAGCGGTGTACGCCCAGTTCCACCGCGCCGGCCTCGCCGCGGACTACGACGGCATGCGCAAGTACGAAAGCGCCGCCAAGACAAACGAGATGGATCCCATCCCGGCTGGCGAGCGCAAGCGGATCCTCCAGGCCCTCGCCAAACTCCTGCCGCGCAGCTATGCGGTCGTCGAGAAGACCGTGGAGGAGGGCGCCAGGCGCGCCGTGCTGCGGCTGCGCGGCACGCAGCCTGCGGTCTCTGGCACGATCACTTTCGTCAAGGAAAAAGGCGCGTGGAAGGTCGACGACGCGAACTGGGGCGAGCGCTAGCCGCCTAGAGGCGGAAGATGCGCTGCGCGTTGCCGCCGCGCACCTTGTCGCGCACGCCGCCCGGCAGGGCGTCCACGCGCGCGAGACAGCCGACCATGTCGCCGATGGTGTGCGGATAGTCCGAGCCGTAGAGCACGTTGTCGGCTCCGCACACCGATACGCACAGGTCGAGCACGTCCTGGCGGAAGACGACGCTGTCGACCCAGATGCGCCGCATGTAGTTGCGCGGCGGCTCGGCGGTCTTGGCGCGTGCGGCGGGAATGTTTTCCCAGCAGATATCGAGCCGCCCGACGAGATAAGGCAACGCGCCGCCGCCGTGGGCGGCGATGAGCTTGAGCTTCGGGTAGCGGTCGAGGAAGCCGTCGTAGATGCAGCGCGCGATGGCGAGCGACGTATCGAACGTGAAGCCGATCGGCGCGGTGAGCTGGAACTCGTGCAGCCCGAGCGCCGCAGTGCCCGGCGGCGCGCTCGGGTGCACCAGCACCGGCAGCGCGCGCCGGTCGATCTCCGCCCAAATTCTCGCGAACGCCGGGTCGGTGAGCGCTTTGCCGGCGATGTTCGCGAGCACCATGACGCCAACCGCGCCGTTCTCGCAACATCTAGTCAGCTCTTGCAGTGCGAGCGCCTCATGTTGCCACGGTAGCGAGGCGAACCAGCGGATACGGTCGGGCCAAGTCTTCTGCGCACGCGCCATGTCCTCGTTCATGAGGCGCGCGGCCTTGAGGCTCACTTCGGCGCTGCCCCAGAAGACGTTTGGGCAGGTGAGCGAGGTGAT
>VBCM01000177.1 GCA_005883675.1 Betaproteobacteria bacterium | reverse complement strand
ATGCAGCCGCACGCGGCTGAAGCAGGCGCGCCGGCCCATGATCGTCGCGCGTACCTCCGCCGGCAGCGCCTCGAACGCCCCGTACATGTCGGCGAAGAGCGTGTCGCCGCCCTCGGGCGGCAGCTCGAGCGCATAGAGAAAGGACCCCGCGTTGGGAATCGCCTTGTCCTCGCCGTCCGAATGCCAGCCCCAGCCGGCGCGCTTCATGCCGAGCGCCTTGCCGCCTTCCTCGACGCTGGAGACGACGAAGATCTCCGGATGGCCGGGCAGGTTGTACTGCACGGGTTCCATGATGTGCAGCGCCCCGAAGCGGCGGGTGAAGGCGATCTGCTGCTCGGGCGTCATGCGCACATCGCGCAACACGAGGATGCTGTGGCGCGTCCACGCTGCTTCGATCGCGGCGAAGGCGGGGGCGTCCATCGGTTTCGCGAGATCGGCGCCGATCACCTCGGCGCAAAACTCGCCGCGAATGGGGCGGATCGTGAGCGTCATCTGCCTTACGATTATGCCGCATGGATATCAACCGCCGCATCGCCGCGAGTGTCGAGAACCTCGCCGCCGAGCTGATCGCGCTGCGTCGCAAGCTGCATGAGCACCCGGAGCTCGCGTTCGAGGAGCACGAGACCGCCAAGGCGGTCGCGGGCTTTCTCGAGAAGCTCGGCATCCCTTTCCGTAAGGCCGTTGGCAAGACCGGCATCGTCGCGCTGATCGATGGCGGCAAGCCCGGGCCGACGGTCGGCATCCGCGCCGACATGGACGCGCTGCCGATCAACGAGCAGACGGGGCTGCCGTTCGCGTCGAAGGTCCCGGGGAAGATGCACGCCTGCGGTCATGACGTGCACACGGTGATCGCGCTCGGCGTCGCGGCGACGCTCGCCGGGATGAAGAGCGAGTTGCGCGGTCGAGTGAAGCTGATTTTCCAGCCGGCCGAGGAGACGCTCTCGGGCGCGCAGGCCATGATCGCCGACGGCGCGCTCGAGGATCCGAAGATGGACGTCGTGCTCGGCTACCACAACTGGCCGGCGGTGGAAGCGGGCAAGGTCGGCTACAACACGGAGGCCGTGATGTCGTCGGCGGATGCCTTCGACATCACGCTCAAGGGCCGCGAGGGCCACGGCGCGCATCCGCACATGGGTATCGATGCGCTCGCCGCCGGCGCCTATCTGGTCGCGCAGCTCCAGACGATCGTCAGCCGGGAGGTAAAGCCGCTCTCGCCGGCCGTGCTCACCGTCGGCGAATTCCACGCCGGCACGGCACGCAACATCATCGCGGGAGCCGCGCAACTGAAAGGCATCGTGCGCACCATGGAAGCCGCGGTCTCGGCGCAGATCGAGGCGGCGATGCGCCGCATGCTCGAAGGCATCAAGGCCAGCATGCGCGTCGAATACACGCTCGACTGGAAGCGCGTCGCGCCGGCGCTTCGCAATCACAAGCCGACCCTCGAGCGCGTGCTAAGAGCGGCGCGCGAGGCGCTCGGCGCCGAGAACGTGGTGGAGCTCCCCGAGGCGTCGATGGGCAGCGAGGATTTCGCCTGGTTTGCCGAGCGCGTGCCGGCGGCGCACCTGCGCATCGGCTCGAAAATCGCCGGGCTCGACACGGCGATCCACCGCGCGAACTACGATTGCAACGAGGCGGCGATCCCGCTCGGCGTGCGCGTCATGACGCGCGCCGTATTGGAATTTGCCGAAAAATAGGGACTGTCCCTATTTTTTTTGCTTGGCGAGCGCTTCCTCGAGCATCTTGGTCGCGCCAGAGATGTCGGGCAGCTTCTCGCCGGCGTCCAGCCGTTTTCTGGACGTGGCTTCCGCGTCCTGCATGCCGATGGCGCGATCGGCGATCGCCTCGGCCTCCGCGGGCGGCAGCACCACGATGCCGCACTCGTCCGCGATGATCACGTCGCCGGGCCTGACAGCCACGCCGCCGCAGCTCACCGGCACGCAGAATTCGCCGGCGAGGCCGATGCGCTTGGTGGTCACCGCCGAAAGCCCGCGGCACCAGAGCGGCACGCCGTATTTGCGCACTTCGCCGATGTCGGTGGCGACGCCGTCGATGATCACGCCGGCGAGGCCGGTGACCTTGCACGCGTAGGCCACCAGGCCGCCGAAGGCGGCATGGCGATGATCGCCGCAGCGATCGATGACGAGCACATCCCCCGGGCGCACCTGGCCGAGCGCGTAGCCGACGATCGTGCCGTCGACACCCGGGGCGCGCACCGTGATCGCGGGCCCGGCGATGCGCACGTCCGCTTGCATCGCGCGGATTGCCGGCTCCATGAAGCCCCAGTTGCGGAAGTGGCCGATGGTCGCGGGCTCCGCCCGCGCGAGCTTCGCCACGAGGCGAGCGTCGAGCCGCTCGGGCAGTGGGTTAACCGTGAACACTGCGGAACTCCTTGACGTCGGCGAGCGCGCCGTCGCGCAGCCGGCCGACGTCGCTCCCCGCATTGATCATGTGGTAGCCGCGCTGGAACATGTCGCGCCAGGTGCTGCCCGGATGCGGCACCGTGCCCATCGGCTTGCCGCTGCGCTTGATGCCTTCCTCGGCGCGCGCGATGAGCCGTGCGACGTCCGGGTGCTTGAGATCGCCGAGCTGGCCCACCGTACCGGAGAGGTCGTGCGGCCCGATGAAGAGCACGTCCACGCCCTCGACGGCGGCGATGGCGTCGATGTTCTCCACCGCGCGCGGGGACTCGATCTGGCAGACGATGAGCAGCTCATCGGCCGCCGCTTTGCGGTAATCGGCGGCCCGGATGCCGTAGTCGGAGGCACGCGCCGAGCCGAGGGCCGAGCCGCGCCGGCCGGCCGGCGGGTAGCGGCAGGCAGCGACCAGCGCTCGCGCATCCTCGGCGGTTTCGACATTGGGCACCATGACGCCTTCGACCCCAGCGTCGAGCACGCGCTTCAGATAGTTCGGGTCATTGGACGGCACGCGCACGACGGAGGTGCAGTGCGGCGTCGCGGCCATCGCCTGCAGCGAGTGCAGCAGCGCGGAGGGCTCGCCGAAGCCGTGCTCCTGGTCGAGCAGCAGGTAGTCGAAGCCGCAGAGGGCGAGGAGCTCGATGACCGCCGGCGCGCCCAGCACCGTCCAGCAGCCGAGCGCGCGCTTGCCCGAGCGCAGGCGCGCCTTCAAAGCGTTTGGGCGAAACATGGCCGAAGCATACAATTTCGCCGTCGATGCGTAGCGGCGCCGTAATCGCAGTTGCACTCCTTTCGGCTTGCGCCGCGGCGCCGATCGCGCCGCCGCCGCCGGACGAGCTCTTCCAGGATGCGCTTTTTCGCCCGGCGAGCGAGCGCATCAGCGCCAAGGATGTCTTCGCGTTGAGCGGCGCGATGAAGCGCTATCTGCGCCAGGATCTTGCCGGCGCGATGGCGACGAGCGGCCCGCGCCAGGCGCTGATCGACGCCGTGAGCCAGGGTCAGCTCAAGCTCGAGTACGACAGCGTGCGCACGCGCAGCGCCGCCGAAGCCTTCGAGGCGCGCGCCGGCAACTGCCTGTCGCTCGTCATCATGACGGCCGCGCTTGCCAAGGAGCTCGGCATCGAGGTGCAGTATCACCGCGCGTCGATCGCCGACATGTGGAGCCGCGACGGCAACATCTACTTCCTGAACGGCCACGTCAACCTGTCGCTCGGCAAGCGCTATGTCGATCCGCGCACGCTCTACGACGCGGCCGAGCTCATGACCATCGACTTCCTCCCCGGCCGCGAGCTGCGGGGACTGCGCACCGAGCCGGTGGAGGAGGCCACGATCGTGGCGATGTTTATGAATAACCGCGCCGCGGAGGCGCTGGTGCGCGGGCGCCTCGACGATGCCTACTGGTGGGTGCGAGAGGCGATGCACGTCGGCCCCGCCTTCATGGGCGCCTACAACACGCTCGGCGTCATCTATATGCGCCGCGGCGAGCTCGAGCTCGCCGAGCGCGTCTTCCGCCGCGTGCTCGCGCAGGAGCCCGGCAACACGCGCTCGTGGGCGAACCTCGCCCTGGTGCTCGGCAAGCTCGACCGCACCGCCGAGGCGGCGACAGCCGAGCGCCAGCTCGCGCGGCTCGAAGGCGAGGCGCCGTTCCACTACTTCCACCGCGGGCTCGCGGCGATGGAGGCGGGCGACTACCGCGCGGCACGCGCGCTCTTCGCCCAGGAAGTGTCGCGCGCGCCCGATTACCACGAGTTCCACTTCTGGCTCGGCCTCGCCGAGCTGCGCCTCGGACGAGTCGACCGGGCGCGCGCCGCGCTCGAGCTCGCGCTCGAGAACAGCACCACGCCGCGCGAGCACGACCTCTACGCCGCCAAGCTGCAGCGGCTCTCGCTGCTGCGGCGTTGAGCGGCGGCGTGGAGCACTGGTTCGACCTCTACCGGGCGATCGTCATGCCCGCACAGTGCGATATCTACGGCCACATGAACGTGCGCCACTACGCCGCCTGCTTCGACGACGCCGGCTGGCACTTTCCGCGGATGGCGGGCTTCTCGCTCGCGGAATTCCGCGCGCGCGGCTTCGGCACCGTGGTGGCGACGCTCAGCGTGGATTTCCACCACGAGATCCGCGCCGGGCAGCTCGTTCTCATCCGCGGCGCCGTGATGCGCGTCGGCACGAAGAGCTTCGCGCACGAGATGCGGCTCTTCGAGGCGGACGCCATGACGCACTGCGCGACCCAGAAAACGGTCGAAGTGTGCTTCGACACCGCCGCGCGCAAAGGCGTGCCGCTTCCCGAGGACATCAAGGCAAGCCTGCAGCGCATCTGCATTGCATAGGAGAAACCATGGCGAAGAAAGCAAAGGCGAAGAAGGTGCAGCCCATTCCGCAGGGTTATCACGCCGTCACGGCGTACCTCAGCGTGCAGAACGGCGCGCAGGCCCTCGATTACTACAAGCGCGCCTTCGGCGCGAAGGAGCTCGTGCGCATGCCGATGCCCGACGGCAAAGTGGGCCACGCCGAGGTCAAGATCGGCGACTCGCACGTGATGCTCGCCGACGAGATGCCGAGCATGGGCTTCCTCGGCCCGCAGTCGCGCGGCGGTACGACCGTGCAGCTACACCTTTATGTCACTGACGTGGACGCTACGGTGCAAAAGGCCGTGGCCGCCGGCGGCAAGCTCACGCGCCCCGTAGAGGACAAGTTCTACGGCGACCGCGCGGGCACCGTCGAGGATCCGTTCGGGCACGTTTGGTATATCGCGACGCACAAGGAGGAACTCTCGCCCTCGGAGATCCGCAAGCGAGCCGAGGAGGAGATGAAGAAGCGGCCCGGTGGCTGACGGTAAAATTGCGCCATGCCGATCTACGAGTACGCTTGCGCGCGCTTAACTAGCCGTCACCACCTTGGACGTCCGCGCGTGCCTGTTTGATGTTTTCGGCACCGTGGTGGACTGGCGCACGAGCGTCAGCCGCGAGTTCGCCGCTTTTGCGCAGGCGAAGGGCATCACCGGCGTCGACCCGGTGGAGTTCGCCGTCGAATGGCGCAAGCTCTACCATCCCTCGATGGAGGAGGTGCGCTCGGGAAGGCGGCCATTCACCCTACTCGACGTTCTCCACCGCGAAAGCTTGCTGAAGCTCGTCGCGCGCTATGGGGTAAACGGCCTCCCGGATGCGGACATCGATCACCTCAATCGCGCCTGGCACCGGCTCGACCCATGGCCGGATGCGGTCGAAGGGCTCACGCGGCTCAAGAAGAAATTCATCATCGCGCCCTGCTCGAACGGCAATATCGCGTTGATGGTGGACATGGCGAAGCGGGCCGGCCTGCCGTGGGACTGCATCCTCGGCGCGGAAATCGCGCGCGCCTACAAGCCGACGCCGGAGGCCTATCTCGCTTCGTGCCGCAGCCTCGCCCTGGCGCCGCCGAACGTGCTGATGGTCGCGGCGCATAACCACGATCTCAAGGCGGCAAAGAGCCAGGGGTTGAGAACAGCGTTCGTGGCGCGGCCGCGGGAGCACGGTCCTGGGCAGATGACCGACCTCCAGCCCGACCGCAGTTGCGTCGACATCGCGGCGCGGGATTTCGTCGATCTTGCCGCGAAGCTAGGGCTCTGAGAGGTCGTGCTTTTTCGAAAACGGATTCCCGCTTTCGCGGGAATGACGATTGGGAGCCTACTCGGCGATCGGCGGCGCGTCGATCGCCGGCAGCGGAAAGGCGCTGAAGGTATCCGCCTGCCGCACCGCCGGCGCCGGCGCGAGATGACGCGGCGTGAGCTCGGCGTACGAGGTGACGCCGAGGAGCCCAAGGCAGGTGCGAATCTCGTCCTCGAGGATCTCCAGCGCGCGCACCAGGCCCGCGACACCCGCGGCTGCGAGTCCCAAACCGGCGAGCCGCCCGATGCCGACTGTCTTCGCGCCGAGCGCGATCGCCTTCACCACGTCGGTGCCGCGCATGAAGCCGCCGTCGACCCAGACCTCGGCGCGGCCGGCCACCGCCTGCACGATTTCCGGCAGGACTGCGGCACTGCCCAAGCCGTGGTCGAGCTGACGGCCGCCATGGTTGGAGACGTAGACCACCTCGACGCCGTGCTCGACGGCCAGCAATGCATCTTCGGTGGTGGCGATGCCCTTGATGATGAGCGGCACGTCGTGCTTGTCCTTGAAGCGCTTCACCTGGTCCCAGGAGAGCGCCGATTGGAACTTCGCGCCTTCGGCCGCTCGCGCGCGCCACGGCTTCACGAACCGGCCGATGAGATCGCGCTCGCGCCGGCTGTACATCGCCACGTCGACCGTGAGGCAGAACGCGCAGTAACCGTGGTCTTTCGCGCGGCGCACCCAGTCGTCGACCCAGGCGTCGTCGCCGCGCACGTAGAGCTGGAAGACGCGTGTCGTCTGCGCCACGGCGGCGGTCGCTTCCAACCCGGGCTGGCAAACCGAGGAGAGCATCTGCGGCACGCCGAATTGCGCCGCCGCGCGCGCCGCGGCCGCCGCGCCGCCTTCGACAATCGATTCGAGGCCCCCGATCGGCGCGAGCATCACCGGCAGGCGCACCGGCTTGCCGAGCAACTTCGCCGTGCTGTCGATGTTGCGCACATCGCGCAGTACGCGCGGGCGGAACGCGATCTGGTCGAGCGCTTGCCGGTTGCGCAGCACCGTGGTCTCGGTCTCCGCGCCGCCGATGAGATACGCCCACGGCCCGGGCGGCAGACTGCGCCGCGCGGCGTGGTAAATCTCCTGCAGCGTCAGGAACGGCTGGAGTTCGGGCTCCGTCCCCGAATTCGTCATTTCGCGAGGAGCTTCATCGCGCGCTCGAGCCCCACGAGCGTCGTCGGGTACATGCGAGCGTTCATGAGCTCTTTCACGATGCCGATCGACTGGCGGTAGCTCCAGATTTCCTCGGGCTCCGGGTTGAGCCACACGCACTTCGGATAGACCTCGGTGACGCGCTTGATCCACACCGCTCCCGGCTCCTCGTTGTAGTACTCGACGGAGCCGCCGGGCTGCAGGATCTCGTAGGGGCTCATGGTGGCGTCGCCGACGAAGATCACCTTGTAGTCGTGCCCGTACTTGTGCAGCAGATCCCACGTCCGCGTGCGCTCGGAATGCCGCCGCCGGTTGTCGCGCCATACGAAGTCGTACAGGCAGTTGTGGAAATAAAAAAACTCGAGATGCTTGAACTCGGTCTTCGCCGCGGAGAAGAGCTCCTCGGCGAGCTTGATGTGATCGTCCATCGTGCCGCCGATGTCCATCAGCATCAGCACCTTGATGGTGTTGCGGCGCTCGGGGCGCATGTGGATGTCGAGGTAGGCCTTGCGCGCCGTGGCGTCGATGGTGCCCGGCAGGTCGAATTCGTCCGGCGCGCCTTCGCGCGCGAATTTGCGCAGGCGCCTTAGCGCCACCTTGATGTTCCGCGTCCCCAGTTCGACGGAATCGTCCAGGTTGCGGTACTCGCGCGCATCCCACACCTTCACCGCCGAGCGGTTGCGCGACTTCTCCTGGCCGATGCGGATGCCTTCGGGGTTATAGCCGTAGGCGCCGTAGGGCGAGGTGCCGCCAGTACCGATCCACTTGTTGCCGCCCTGGTGGCGGCCTTTCTGCTCCGCGAGCCGCTTCTTCAGCTCTTCCATCAGCTTTTCCCAGCCGCCGAGCGCCTGGATCTGCCGCTTCTCTTCCTCGGAGAGCGTGAGCTCGACTTGTTTCAGCAGCCATTCGAGCGGTACCTGCGCCTCGATGCCGGGGATCGTCTCGACGCCGTGCCAGAACTCGCCAAAGGCGCGGTCGAACTTGTCGTAGTTCGCCTCATCCTTCACCAGCGCCGCGCGCGAGAGGTAGTAGAACTCCTCGACCGAGGGGCCGATGACGTCCTTGCCCATCGCCTCGAGCAGCGTCAGATACTCCTTGATGGAGACCGGCAGCCGGTGGCTCTTGAGCTTGAGGAAGAAATCGATCAGCACGCGTGCATTCTAAGTAGAATCGCCGCTTTTTCAGCGTGATCCGCCTCTCGCAGGCCACCCTCCGGCGCGGCCCCAAGGCGCTCCTCGAGCAGGTCGACCTCACGATCCATGCCGGCGAGCGCATTGGCCTCATCGGCGCCAACGGCTCCGGCAAGTCGAGCCTGTTCGCGTTGCTGCGCGGCGAGCTGCACGCTGACAAGGGCGACGTCGAGCTGCCGGCGCGCTGGCGCATCGCGCATGTCGCGCAGGAAACGCCGGCGTTCGAGCGCTCGGCCGTCGAGTACGCGATCGACGGCGATGACGCGCTCAGGGCGGTGCAAGAAAAGCTCAGGCTCGCCGAGGCGGCCAACGACGGCGCATTGATCGCCGAGCTGCATGCGGAGCTCGGCGATGCGGACGTGTATACCTCGCGACCGCGGGCCGAGTCGCTGCTGCTCGGCCTCGGTTTCAAGACCGAGGAGCTGGAAAAGCCCGTATCGACGTTTTCGGGCGGCTGGCGACGAGCCGACCAACTATCTCGACCTCGAAGGCACGCTCTGGCTCACCGACCATCTGGCGCGCTATCCGCGCACCTTCATCGTGATCAGTCACGATCGCGATCTGCTCGACGACGCGGTCGACTGGATCCTGCACGTCGAGGGCGGAAAGCTGAACCTCTATCGCGGCGGCTATACGTCGTTCGCGCGCCAGCGTGCCGAGAAACAGGTGCTCGACGCCAAGCACGCGAAGGCGCAGGAGCTGGAACGCAAGAAACTGCAGGCCTTCATCGACCGCTTCAAGGCCAAGGCGACCAAGGCGCGCCAGGCGCAGAGCCGCATGAAGATGCTGGCGAAGATGGAGGACCTCGCGCCGCTGCATGTGGCCGCGCCGTTCTCGTTCGAGTTCCGCGACCCGGAGCGCTCGCCCGATCCGCTCCTGGTGCTGGACGAGGTGACGGCCGGCTATCCGGACAAGCGCGTGCTCTGCGGCGTGAAGTTGTCGCTGCGGGCGAACGAGCGCATCGGCCTGCTCGGCGTCAATGGCGCCGGCAAGTCGACGCTGGTGAAGACGATCGCAGGCGTCCTTCCTGTCTTGGGTGGAAGCGCAACGTTCAACAAGGGGCTGGAAATCGGCTACTTCGCCCAGCAGCAGGTCGAGATGCTGCGCGACGACGAGTCGCCGCTCTGGCACTTGCGCCGCATGGCGCCACAGGCGCGCGAGCAGGACCTGCGCAACTACCTCGGCAGCTTCAATTTTCCGGCCGACATGGCGACCGACCCGGTCGGCAACTTCTCGGGTGGCGAAAAAGCACGGCTTGCGCTCGCGCTCATCGTCTGGCAGCGGCCGAACCTGCTGCTCCTCGATGAGCCTACCAACCATCTCGACCTCGACACGCGCGAGGCGCTACCGGCACCTGCTGCGCGCGACGACGGACAAGCTGCTGATCGTAGCCAATGGCACGCTGCGCGAGTTCGACGGCGATCTGGAGGACTACCGCGACTGGCTGCTGAAGCGCGAGCCCGCACCCAAGGTGGCGAAGCCCGCCGCCGCGCCGCGGCCCAAATCGGTGAACAAAAAGCCGATCGTGGCGCGTATCAAGCGGCTGGAGGAGATGATGAGCGGTCTCAACGCGCAGAAGACCTCGATCGAGGCCCGGCTCGCCGATCCTGCGGTCTATCTGGATCAGGAAGCGCTTGGAAAGTTGTTGCAGGACCAGGCCTATGTCGCCCGCGAGATCGAGCAGGTGGAGACGGAATGGCTCGAGAAGCAGGCCGAGCTCGATGGGGTCAGGTCTTGAATTGAGGCGTGGCAATGCGCCAATTCAAGACCTGACCCCGGCACTTCCACCGGGGCGCTAGGCGCCGCCGCTCGTCGACTGGGTGGCTGGTCCGATCAAGCCCTCCGGTATGCTCGCGCGCGCGTACCTGGGAGGGATACAAACCATGCAGATTCATCGCCGCGCTGCTTTGGCGCTCGCGCTTACGGTCGCATTTTGTCTTTCGGCGCATGCCAAAAAACCAGTGCGAACGCCGTCTCCGCCGCGCGCCGTCGCTACGTTCGAGTCGGTCGGCCTCTATTGGTCGCCGGGCGCCAATCCGGGCAGCGCTGGCTGCGCGCTCCAGTACCGCAGTCTCGGCGAGACGGCATGGCGGCTGGCGCTCGCGCTGTGGTACGACAGCCGCAACGGCGAATGCCGCGGTAGCGTGGTGCAGCTTGCGAGCGGCACAACGTACGAATTTCAGCTCACCGCCGGCACGCAGTCCACCACGCTGACGGCTGCAACGTGGAGCGAGCAGTTCACCATCGCGCAGACAATCAGCGTCGGCAGCCAGTCGACCACACTCAACGTGACGCAGAGCGGATCGCCGAGCGGCTACGTGCTTTACCAGGCCGACGCCGGCGCGGTGATCGACGTCGCGAACTCGCAGGTGGTCGGCATCAACATCGACGCCAACTACGTGATCGTGCGCGGCTTCACCGTGAAAGGCGCGCAGCAGCACGGCATCATCATGCAGCCAGGCCGCCACGACATCGTCATCGAGCAGAACGACGTCAGCGGCTGGGGCCGCTACGCCTCCACCAACAGCGCCGGCTGGCAGCTCGGGATGGGCGAGGATTCCGGCATCACCGCGCGCTGCTATAACGGCGTGCCGGAGGTCTACCGCGTCGTGATCCAGCGCAATGCGGTACACGAGCCGCGCTACGGCGCCAATAGCTGGGATACGGGTCACCCGGCCGGTCCGAACGCCATCTCGATGTACGAGTGCGGCGGCAACAACGTCATCCGCTACAACGAGGTGTGGAGCTCCGACCAGCAGCATTACTACGAGGACGCCATCGGCGGCGGCAACAACGACTCCAACAAGGGCTTTCCCGGCGCCGACAGCGACCTCTACGGCAACATAGTGAAGCACGCCTGGGACGACGGCATCGAGGCGGAAGGCGGCGGCCAGAACGTGCGCGTGTGGGGCAACTACATCGACAGCACCACGACTGGCGTCGCCACCACGCCGGTGGCGATCGGCCCGACCTACCTGTTCCGCAACGTCTACAACCGCAGCCGCCAGCTCGTGAACGTGCCGCTCGACCAGGACGATCGCAATAACTTCGCGAAGTCCGGCACCTGGCCCAAATACGGGGACGGCCGGCGCTATGTCCTGCACAACACGCTGCTCCAGGCCGATCCGCTCGCGCCGAACCTCTATCCGCAGGGCGCGGGCGGCGGCGCGATGGGATCCGGCTCGAGCGAGCCGATGACCAACACCGTGACGCGGAACAACATCCTGCACATCTGGAAGGCGTGGTGGCAGTCGATCAACGACGACGGCGGCGCGGGCAACGATTTCGACTACGATCTCTTCAACGGCAACATCGTCTCGTATCGCGGCGCCGAGGCGAGCGGCATCGTCGGCACACCCATCTACGCGCCGGGCAACGGCTGGCAGAGCGAGTCGGGCGGCATGTATCAGCTAGCGCCGACGAGCCCGGGCTCCGGCACGGCGGTCCGCATTGCGAACTTCAACGACGCCTATGCTGCGCCGGACATGGGCGCGCATCAGTTGGGTACCGCCGCGATGTGCTTCGGGCGCGCCTGCGGTCAGTCGGCCGGGCCGTAATCGGCCAATCGTCGTTCCCGCGAAAGCGGGAACCCATACTTTTTCAAAGAAGAATCTGGGCCCCGCGCTTTCGCGGGGGCGACATTTCTAAGCTTCCTTAGTCGGCGGGACCATAGTCGCGCCGGTAGATGCGCAGCAGCGCGAGGAAGAGCGCGATCGCGAGCGGCCCGAGCATCAATCCCGTCATGCCGAACGCGGCGAGGCCGCCGATCAGCGAGAAGAAGAGCACGCCTGCGTGCATCTCGACATCGCCCTTCATCACGTAAGGCTTGACGACGTTGTCCACCATGCTCACCACGAGCAGCGCCCAGATGCCGAGGAACAGCGCCGTATAGGCGTGGGAGTTCACGAGCAGCACCAGCGCGGCGAAGATGCACACCGCAGGCGCGCCTCCCGGCACGAGCGCGGCGAAGAACGTAAGCCCGGCGAAGAAGAACGGGTGCGGGACGCGCGTCACGAGGTAGCCGATGAGCGCGGCGAGCGCCTGCGCGCCCGCGCTCATCAGCGTTGCGACGATCACCGCGTAGGACACCTTGCGGAACTCGGCGATCAGCTCGCGCGTACGCCCACTGCCGAGGGGCGAGACTTCGTCGACCCACGCGAGGAGTTCCCTGCCACCCACCAGCAGAAAAAAGAGCGCGAGCAGCATGAGCGCCGCCTGCACGACGAACACGCCGGTAGCCGCGAGCGCGCTCCCCACGGCGGAAGCCGCTTTGCCAGCCTGCGTGCCGATGTTCGATTCGATGAACTGGCCGACATCGCCGAGCGCCGAGAGCGCCTCGGTTGCGAGGCGCTCGAGCGGCGCGGGCAGGCGGTGGATCAGGCCCTCGAAGCCCTCGCCGCGCACCGTCTCGACGACGAACTTGACCCCCGCGGTCACCTCGTTCACCACGACCGCCGACAGCGCGACCAGCGGCGCGATCACCAGCACGAGCAGCGCGAGCACGAGGAGCGTCGCCGCGAGCTTGGAGCGGCCGCGCAGCGCGCGCGCGAGGCGCTCCTGCAGCGGCGCCAGCACCACGCCGAGCACCGCCGCCACGAGCAGCGCGCTCGCGAGCGGCCAGGCCACCGCGCCCACCAGGAGCACACTGCCGACGAGCAGCAGCAGCAGGAAGCGCCGCGCGCCTAGTTCTGTTCCTTGAAACCGATCGCCGTTACGATCCGACCCCATTTCGCCTGCTCCGCCTCGATGAACTTGGCGTAGTCCTGCGGCGTGCCGGGCGCGGCGACGCCGCCTACCTTGCCGAACTGCTCCTTTACCGTTGCGCTGCGCAGCGCCGTTGTCGCCGCGCCAAGCACGCGCTTCTGGATCTCGGCCGGCGTGGCGCCCGGCATCACGAGGCCGTACCAGTTGTCCGAATTGACGTTCGGATACTTGAGCTCCGCCGTCGCCGGCACCTCGGGGAGCGTCGCCGCCCGGCTCGCGCTCGTCACGGCGAGCGCCTTGAGCTTGCCGCTGCGGATATGGCCGAGCAGCACCGGCACGTCGAAGATGCCCATTTGCACCTGCCCGCCGAGGAGATCGTTCACCGCGGGCGCCGCGCCCTTGTACGGCACATGCACGATGTCGATTTTCGCCTCGCTCTTCAGGAGCTCGCCCGCGAGATGCGTGATGCTCCCGGCGCCGGCGGAGCCGAAATTCACCTTGCCGGGATTCGCTTTCGCGTAGGTAACAAGCTCCGCGAAGCTCCCTACCGCCAGCGACGGATGCACCGCCAGCACCTCGGGTACGCGCACGACCAGCGTAATAAGCGCGATGTCGCGCTTGATGTCGTACGGTAGCCGGCTGAGCGAGAAGGGCGCGATGACGAGCGGCGAGGCGCTGTTGAAAACGAGCGTATAGCCATCGGGCGCCGACTTCACGCCGCGCTCGACGCCGAGCACGCCGCCCACACCCGCGATGTTCTCGATGATCACCGGCTGGCCGAGCTCCGTGCTCATCCCGTGCGCGAGAGCGCGGCCGAAGATGTCCGCCGGCCCGCCGGCGGGGAAGGGCACGATCATGCGCACCGGCTTCGTCGGATACGCCTGCGCCACCGCCAGCAGCGGGAATAGCGCCAGCACGAGTATCCTCAACAGCGTCATCGCACCGCCTCCAAAGCCCCATCAATCACAGCGCACCGTCATGCCGCCATCGACCACCAGCTCGGCGCCGGTGATGAAGCGCGCTTCGTCGGAAGCAAGAAACAGTACCGCGTTCGCCGTATCGCGCCCGTCGCCGGCGTAGCCCAGCGGGATGCGCCTCTGGCGGCTCGCGTGTGGAGCTGTCCGGGTACCACGGTATTCACGCGGATGCCCTTCGGCGCGTATTGCACGGCGACTACGCGCGAAAGCTGGATGACGCCGGCCTTGGTCGCGGCATAGGCGACCTGCGCCGAGCCGCCCCAGCGCAAGCCCGAGGTCGAGGCGATGTTGACGATCGCCCCGCCGCCCTGGCGCTCCATCACCGGCAGCACATGCTTGCAGCCGAGGAACACGCTCTTCAGGTTGAAGTCCACCTGCGCGTCCCACACCGCTTCGCTCATTTCCACCGGTCCGCCCGCGGCGGAGCCACCCACGTTATTGACGAGCACGTCGACGCGCCCGAAGCGCTCGAGGCACGCGCGCACCATGCTTGCCACGGCCTCGCTCCTCGTGACGTCGCAGATGTGCGTGGTGATGCTCGGGGCCTTGTCCAGCGTCTCTTTCAGCGCTTGCGCGTCGCGGTCCACCGCAAACACCTTGGCGCCTTCCTCGGCGAAACGCACGGTGGTCGCGCGGCCATTGCCCCAGCCCGGGCCGACGGATCCGGCGCCGGTGACGATGGCGACCTTGTCCTTAAGCCGCGAACCCATAGAGCCGCTGCGGATTGTCGATGAGCAGCCGCTGGCGCTCGGCCTCGGAGGGCGCGTATTCGCCGATCAGGCGGTGCCCCAGAGCGTGCGATCGCCGAACTCGGCGACGAGCTTGCGCCCGAACGGCACGGCGTCGCGCCAGGGCGCGCTGTCGCGCGAGATGCGCTCGGCGCCGCTCACCTTGACCCAGACGTGCTTCGCCTGCAGGAGCGCGAGCAGCGCCTGGAACTCTGCGCTTTGCGTGCCGCGCGAAGCATCGATGCGCCCCATGTGATCGATGACGACCGGTACGGGCGAGCGCTTCAATGCCGGCGCGAGCTCGGCGATGCGCGCGCCGGCGAGGTGGATCTGCAGGTGCCAGCCGATGTCCGCGAGGCGCGGCGCCATGGCGAGCACCGCATCGATCGGGTCGCCGCCGCCCAGATGATCCATGTAATGGAAGCGCGCGCCGCGAAAGCCTTGCGCATGCAGCCGCGCGAGCTCGAGCGTGCCGGTAGCTGCGCGCACGAGGGCCACGCCGCGGTAGCGCTGCGGCCGGGCCGCGATCAGATCGGCGGCCGCGGAATTGTCGAAGCCGTGCGCCGCCGACTGCACCACCACGCCGCGCTCGATGCCGAGATGCTTATGCAGCGCGAACAGCGTCTCCTTCGGCGCATCGCAAGTCGGCGTATAGCTGCGCTCGGGCGCGAACGGGAAGCGGCTCTGCGGTCCGAACACATGGAAATGCGTGTCGCACGCGCCCCGCGGCAGCTGCAATTTCGGCTTGCGCGGCTGCGCCTTGTACGACGGTGAGGGCTGCGCCATGATGGGCGGCCCATTTTATGGCGAAAACTCCGCTCGGGAAGCTGAAGACCGCGGCGATCGGCATGATGGAACTGCCGCGCCTGCAAGCGAAAGTCCTGGCCGGCTTTCGCGAGCTCGCCGATCTCACCGGCACCACGTCCGATGCGCTCGACGAGTGCGACATTGCAGGTGTCGTGCCCGCGTCGCTGCTGAAGCCCACCGACCCGCGTGCCCGCATCGTCGGCCAAGCCATCACAGTGCTCAATCGCGTGGTGAGCGAGCGGCGCAAGGTCTCCGGACTCGCGGACATCGAGGCGCACAACCTCGCCGAGCCGGGCGACGTGCTGGTCGTGCAGGGCGTGCCGCACATTTCCAGCATGGGCGGCGTCTCCGCCACGATCGGCAAGCGCCAAGGCGAGGCTGGTGCGATCGTCGACGGCGCGGTGCGCGACGTGGACCACTCGCGCGCGATCGGCTATCCGATCTGGTGCTCCGGCGTGAGTCCGATCACCGGCAAGTGGCGCATCGAGACCATGGCGGTGAACGATCCCGTGCACATCGCAGCCATCGAGGTGCGTCCGGGCGATCTGGTGGTTGCCGACGAATGCGGCGTGTGCTTCGTGCCTTACGCGCGCGCGGCGGAGGTGCTCGGCGTAGCCCAGCGGCTCGCCGCCGCGGAAGCGACGCGCTTGCAGGCGCTCGCCGACGGCATCTCGCTTGCCAGCTTCGTGAAGCTGCCGCGATGAAGCTGATCGGCGCATTGCTCGTGCTCGCGGCCGCCGCGGCGGGCGCGCAGGACTATCCGGCGAAGCCCGTGCGCATGGTGGTGGGCTTTCCGCCGGGCGGCGGCACCGATGTAGTGGCGCGCATCCTGCAGCCCCGGCTCTCCGAGCTGCTCGGCCAGCCGATCGTGATCGACAACCGGCCCGGCGCGACCGGCACCGTCGCCGCGGGCCATGTGGCGAAGTCGCCGCCGGATGGCTACACCATTATGATGGGCCACATTTCGGTCAACGCGATCGCGCCGAGTCTTTTCTCCAACTTGCCGTATGACGCGGCGCACGACTTCGCGCCGATCGGCCTCGCCGCCGCCGTGCCGCATATCGTCGTGGTGCATCCGTCGCTGCCGGCGACGACGCTCAAGGAGCTGATTGCCTATCTCGAGGCGCAGCCGGGGAAGCTCACCTTCCCCTCCGCCGGCAACGGCAGCATGCCGCATCTCGCGGGGGAGGTCTTCCAGAGCCTTGGCGGCGTAAAGCTCGTGCACGTGCCATACAAGGGCAGCGGGCAGTCCATGCAGGATCTCCTCGGCGGCCAGCATCTCGTCGCCTTCGATACCATGGCGGCGTCCGCGCCGCAGGTGCGCTCGGGGAAGCTGCGCGCGCTCGCCGTATCAACCAGAGAACGCGTAGCCACGCTGCCGGATGTGCCGACCGCCGAGGAAGCAGGCCTGCCTGGCTATGTGCTGACGACGTGGTACGGCGTCTTCGCGCCGGCGGGCACGCCGCCCGTTATCGTGAACCGCCTGCACGCCGAGCTCGTCAAAGCGATGCAGACACCGGATGTACGCTCGAAGCTGGAAGGCATCGGCGCCGATGGCAGCGTCTCGAAATCGCCCGCCGAGTTCGCGGCGCTGGTGCGCGCCGACACGGCGCGCTATGCGAAGATCGTGAAGGACATCGGGCTCAGGATCGAGTGATATGAAAGTCATACCCAGCGGCGAATCGCTCGGCGCCGCCATCGAAGGCATGGACCTGGCGCGACCGCTGCCCCCGGCGGAGCTGGAGGGTGTGCTGCGCACGCTAGGCCAATACGGCGTGGTGCGCTTCCCCCGCCAGCAACTCACCGGCCGCGAGCTGCGCGACTTCAGCGCGCAGCTCGGCGACCTCGAGATCAACGTCGGCTCCCAGGGCTACCAGGAGCCGGGCGTCCCGGAGGTGATGATCCTCTCGAACATCGTCGAGAACGGCCGGCCGATCGGGCTCGCCGACGCGGGGCAGGGCTGGCACACCGACATGTCCTACAGCCGCATGATCGCGTTCGCCAACGTACTCTACGGCATCAAGATTCCCAAGCGCGACGGCACAGCGCTCGGCGCGACGCAGTTCGCCAATACGCAGGCCGCGTACGCCGATCTGCCCGCGGACGTGAAGCGCGTGCTCGAAGGCAAGACCGTGCTCCACGACTTCAACAAGTTCTGGGAGATGATGCGCCGGGAGAAGGGCAGCAAGCGGCCGCCGCTCACCGAGGCGCAGCGGAAGAGCAAACCGCCGGTGTCGCACCCGGCGTTTCTCAAGCATCCGCTTACCGGCAACAAGGTGCTGTACGCGAATCCCGGCTATGCGGTGCGCATCAACGAGCTGCCGGAAAAAGAAAGCGACGAGATGCTGGAGTTCCTCTTTCGGCACCAGTTGCAGCCGAAGTACCTCTACACGTCGCATTGGCAGGAGCGCGATGTGCTCGTCTGGGAAGACATCGGCACGATCCACAACGCGGTCGCGGACTACGGCCCGCATGAGCACCGGCTGGTCAAGCGCTGCCAGGTGATGGCGAACCGCTACTTTCGCGAGGATGAGCTGTGAAACGCGCGCTGCTCGCGTTCATCGCGCTCTGGGTCGGTATTGCTGGTGCGCAGGATTTTCCGGCGAAGCCGCTGCGGCTCGTGATCGGCTACGCGGCGGGCGGCCCGACCGACGTCATCGGCCGCCTCATCGCGCAGGACATGGCCGCCTCTCTCGGACAGCCGGTGGTGGTAGAGAACAAGACCGGCGCGAACGGTCTCATCGGTACGCTCGAAGTGAAGAAGGCGCCGGCGGATGGCTACACGCTCCTCGTCACCACGCTTTCGCACAACGTGAACGCGCTCCTGATGGCGGACAAGAAGCCTTACGATCCGCTCAAGGATTTCACGCCCATCAGCCTCGTTTCGTTCCTGCCGATGGTGATGGTCACGCGCTCGGATGCGCCGTTCAATTCGGTCCAGGAGGTCGTCGCGACTGCCAAGGCGAAGCCCGGCGAGATCTCCTACGCCTCCGCCGGCAACGGCGGCTCGGCGCATCTCGCGGGCGCGCTGCTCGCGACGCTCACGCATACGCAGATGACGCATGTGCCGTTCCGCGGCAACGCGCCCGCGCTCACCGAGGTCATGGCGGGGCGCGTGAGCTACATGTTCTATCCGATGATCGGCGTCACCGAACAGATCGCGCAGAAGCGGCTTAAGGCGCTCGCGGTCACCACCGAGAAGCGGCATGCGGACTATCCCGGCGTGCCGACGACCGCGGAGGCAGGACTGCCCGGCTTCGAGGAGTACACCCAGGGGCTCGGCATCGTCGGGCCGGCGGGGATTCCAGCGCCGGTGGTCGCAAAGCTCAATGCCGCGGTGCGCACCTCGCTCGGCAAGCCGGAGACCGAGCAACGCTTGAAGCAGCTTGGCGCCATCGTGCACGCGAGCTCGCCGGAGGAGTTCCGCACCTGGCTTGGCCAGGATGCCGAGCGCTGGGCGCGCGTCATCAAGGCGGCCGGAGTCACCGCGGAGTAATGCTCGAGAAGCTGCCGCCGCCGGTCATCCCGGGCAATTTCTACGCCGCGGGCCTCAACTACCGCGCGCACATCGAGTGGGCGAATTCGCGCGGCGGCAACTACAAGGTGCCGGAGCAGGCGGATATCGGCTACCGCTCGAACAACGCGCTCATCGGCAGCGGGCACGACATCGTCATCCCCGCCGACTCGCGCGGACCGGTCGAATACGAAGGCGAGCTCGTCGCCGTCATTGGGCGCACGGCGAAGAATGTCTCCGAGCGCGAGGCGCTGGACCACGTGCGCGGCTACACGCTCGGCAACGACGTGAGCGAGCGCTCGTGGCAAAAGAGCGACCGCACGCTGTGGCGCGCGAAGAACGCCGACACTTTCAAGCCGATGGGGCCGCGTATCGTCCCAGGCATCGATCCCATGAACCAGATGATCGAAGTCCGGATCAACGGGCGCACGGTGTCGAGCTACAACACGAAGGGCATGATCTTCAGCGTGGCGCAGTACATCTCGCGCATGTCGCGCTATGTGACGCTGCACCCGGACGATGTCATCTGGTTCGGCTGCGACGGGCCGACCGTGCCGGTGCTACAGGACGGCGATCTGGTGGAGGTGGCGAACGCTGCGATCGGCGTGCTCGCCAATCGCGTGCGTCAGGCGGTGACGTAGCCGGCGAGCTCGCCCACCACTTCACCGCGGCGGATAGGGACGCACGCCGGCGGGAAATCCTGGCGGAAGCGGCCGCCGTGATCGAGCACGCGGTCGATGAAGATGCGAAGCCGCCCCATCGCGCCGGTGGGGAGGTCGTGGAGCACGAGCAGCGTCCAGGGCTGCGAGAGGCATTGTGCGATCGCGGTCTCCGCCCAGCCGCGCGGATCTTCCCAGTCGCGCGGGATCGCGTTCCAGAGCACGCACGTCATGCGCTCCTTGCGCAGCAGCTCTACCGCGCCGGCGCTCAGCAAATGCTGCCCGAGCGCGCCGCCGCCGCCGAAGGGGCGGAAGAGGCGGTCGGGATGCGCGAGCTCGTCGATCGCCGCTTCGGTATCGATGATCTCCGCGACCACGCGCGCCGGATCGGTGAGCCGCCCGAGCGGCTCCTGGTGCGACCAGGTGTGATTGCCGATCCAGTGGCCATCGGCATGCGCGCGCTTGGCGATGGCGCGGCGCGCGGGATCGGCGAGCTTCGAGCCGAGCACGAAGAACGTCGCTTTGATGTCGGCCTGCCCGAGAATATCGAGCACGCGCGGCGTGACCGCCGGATCGGGGCCATTGTCGAACGTGAGCGTCACGTCCATGCTTCTCAATTATGCGCTACGGCGATAAGGCATCCGCGCGCAAAGCGGTGTGGGACACGCTGCAGGCGAAGCGGGTGGCGCGCTTTCCGTTTCCGCCCCATGGCCGCATTCCGAACTTCGCGGGCGCCCGGGAGGCGGCCGAGCGGCTGCTCGCGCACCCGGTCTTCCGGCGGGTGCGGGTGATCAAGGTGAATCCCGATTCGCCGCAGCGCTGGGTGCGCCAGCTCGCGCTCGAGCGCGGCATCACGGTGATCACGCCGACGCCGCGGCTGAAAGGCGCCTTTCGGTTGCTGGACCCGGCGCGCATCCCGCGGCAGCACTATGCGGAAGCGGCGACGCTCAAGCGCAGTGGCAAATGGGGCGCGGACATCTCGCTCGACGAGCTGCCGAAAGTCGATCTGGTGGTGATGGGCTCCGTGGCCGTGACGCGCGATGGTCGGCGCCTGGGCAAGGGGCATGGCTACGCCGATCTGGAGTACGCGCTGCTGCGCGAGCTCGGCAATCCGCCGATGCCGCTTGCTACCACGGTGCATCCACTTCAGCTTCTGGACGCGTTCCCGGTCGCGGCCCACGACACGCCGCTCACGCTCATCGCCACGCCGGACGAGGTGATCGAGGTGAAGCGCCGCCGCCGCGCGCCGCGCGGTATCGACTGGAAGCGCTTGCCGCGTGAGGCGCTCGAGGAGATGCCAGTGCTGGCGGAGCTGCGTCGCCGGTCAGGGGCGACAAAGACGCGAGTTCGGGCTGCGTCCCCGATCCGGTTCGGGCTCCGTCCCCGAATTAAAGCTCGTCGGGGAGCGGCTTGCCGCGCGTCTCGGGGAGGAAGGGCGCGCTGAGCAGGCCGAGGACGTAGATGAGCGCCATGGTCATCGCGGCGTTGCTGTAGCCGCCGGCGTTCGCCACGAGTGCACCCGCGGCGATCGGCCCGAGCCAGGCGATGAAGCGCGGCGTGTTGAACGCGAACGCGGCGCCGGTCGCGCGCATGCGCGTCGGGAAGAGCTCGGGCAGCCATACCGGCATCCAGGAGTAGAGCCCGAGGCTGAAGAAGCCGTTCACCACGATCGCAAGGAGCAGCAGGTTCAGGTCGTGCGTCCAGAGAAAAACCACCGGCGTGGTGATGAACGCGAGCACGATGTAGGCAATGGTGACCGGGCGGCGGCCGTACAGGTCGGCGAAGAACCCCAAGCTGATGTAGCCGGCGATCGCGCCGATGTTGTAGGCCATGCCGGCGTAGCTCGCCCATTGCGGTCCCGGCAACCCGGCTTTCGCCGCCACTGAGGCGACGTAAGGCGGCAGCCACGCGGAGATGCCCCACCAGGTGAGCGTCGTGGTGAGCGACAGCACGAAGGCGAAGAGCGCCCGGCGCCGCGCCTCCGGATGGGCGAAAAGCTCGACCAGCGTGAAGCGGGTGCGCTCGTGGCGCGCGCGCGCGGCGCGGCGCTGCGCGTCGGCGTGCTCCCATTTCTCCGATTCCGGGATGCCGCGGCGGATCCACAGCGTGAAGAAGCCGGGCAGGATGCCGATGAGGTACATGTAACGCCACGCGTCCGGTCCGAGTCTTCCGACGAAGAGCCATACGAGCGAGGCTACGAAGAAGCCGATGCCCAGGCCGCACTGCATGAGGCCGGCGCCTTTGCCGCGCGCCCGGTCGGGCCAGAGCTCGGCGACGATCGAGGCGCCGGTGGCCCATTCCGAGCCGATGGCGATGCCGACGATGAGGCGCAGCACCGCGAACGATTCCCAGTTCCAGGCGAACGCGGAGAGGCCGGTGGTCACCGAGTAGGCGAGGATCGCGAACATCATCGTGCGCTTGCGGCCGATGTAGTCGGCGAGGATGCCGCCGAGCATCCCGCCGATGCCCCAGCCCAGCAGCGTGAGGCCGATGACGAAGCCCGCGTACTGCGGAATCTGCGGGTACTGCGCGGGCTCGAGCAACTGGCGCAGCGCGACGCCGATGGTAAGCAACAGCGCGTAGGTCTCGTAACCGTCGAACATCCAGCCCAGGTTCGACGCGAAGAGCGTGTTCCACTGTTTGCGGTCGAGCGAGCGATACCAGGGCTGTGCCAGCGCGCCCGCGGTGCGGTCCTGCATGGCGATGTTCCTCCTCCGGGCGGAGGAGCTTACGCCTTGGCGCGCGTCATGAACACCAGTCGTTCGAAGAGATGAACGTCCTGCTCGTTCTTGAGGAGCGCGCCGTGAAGCGGCGGGATGATGGTCTTCCTGTCCTTGGAGTGCAGGGCTTCCGCCGGGATGTCCTCGGCGAGCAAGAGCTTGAGCCAGTCGAGCAGTTCACTGGTGGATGGCTTCTTCTTCAGGCCGGGAACCTCGCGCACCTCGAAGAACACTTCCATCGCTTCGCGCAGCAGCGATTTTTTCAGCGACGGAAAATGCACGCCGACGATTCTCTCCATCGTCTCCTTGTCCGGAAAGCGGATGTAGTGGAAGAAGCAGCGGCGCAGGAACGCATCGGGCAGCTCCTTCTCGTTGTTGGAGGTGATGAAGACGATGGGCCGATGCTTCGCCTTTACGAGCTCGCGCGTCTCGTAGACGTAGAACTCCATGCGATCGAGCTCGCGCAGGAGATCGTTCGGGAACTCGATGTCCGCCTTGTCGACCTCGTCGATGAGGAGCACCACCGGCGTGTCGGAAGTGAAGGCCTGCCAGAGCATGCCTTTCACGATGTAGTTGTGGATGTCGTGCACCCGCTCGTCGCCGAGCTGCGAGTCGCGCAGGCGGCTCACCGCGTCGTATTCGTAGAGGCCCTGCTGCGCCTTGGTGGTGGACTTGATGTGCCACTCGAGGAGCGGCAAGCCGAGCGAGCGCGCGACCTCGAGCGCGAGCATGGTCTTGCCGGTGCCGGGCTCGCCCTTCACGAGGAGCGGGCGCGCGAGCGTGATCGCCGCGTTCACTGCGAGCGTCAGATCAT
>VBCM01000176.1 GCA_005883675.1 Betaproteobacteria bacterium | reverse complement strand
CGAGAAAGACCGATTCTCCGGTCGCCGACCATCCGGCCGTGCGCACGATGGCTTGGCGGAGCTCGGCGAGGCCCTGCCCGGTCCTCGCCGATACAGCGAGTGCAGCGGCGGGCGCGCGGAAGTCCGGACGCAGATCGACTTTGTTGTACACGTCAAGACGCGCAACCTGAGGTGCGATGGGCTCGGTGATGCGCTCGTGGGATCCCGCTTCATGAATCACGATGACGATGTCGGCGTGCCCGAGCTCCTGTTGCGTACGCGCCATCCCGAGGCGCTCGATCTCGTCCTCCGAGTTGCGCAAGCCCGCCGTGTCGACGAGAAGGAGCGGCACGCCGTCGATCTGGACCGGCTCGCGCAATGCATCGCGCGTCGTGCCGGGGACCGGCGTGACAATCGCGCGTTCCTCGCCCGCGAGCCGGTTGAGCAGGCTCGACTTGCCGACGTTCGGTCGGCCGACGAGCACCACATGGACGCCGCTTCGGAGCAGGCTTCCTTGCCGGCTGCGTGCCAGCACCTCATCGACCGCAGTGCGCAGTGCCTGCAAGCGCTCGGCCATGTCGTGGCGGTGAACGACATCGAGCTCCTCCTCGGGAAAGTCGAGCTGCGCTTCGGTAAGGGCGCGCAGCTCCACCATTCTGGCCTGCAGCGCCTCGATCGCAGCGGAAAACTCACCGCTGAGCGATCGCAGTGCGCTACGCGCGGCCTCGCGGCTGGCGGCATCAATCAGGTCCGCCACCGCCTCGGCCTGCGCAAGATCGATCCTGCCTTCGAGGAAAGCGCGCCGGGTGAACTCGCCAGGCTCGGCGAGCTGCGCTCCCGCGTCCAGGCAAGCGGCGAGCAGCGTGCCCATCACCACCGGGCCGCCATGGCCCTGAAGCTCGAGTACGTCTTCCCCGGTGTAGGAACCCGGCGCCGGGAAAAAGAGCGCCAAGCCCTCATCGATCGGCTCGCCTTGTGCGTCGGCAAAGCGTGCGAATTCGGCCTGCCGGGGTGCCGGAAGGCGGCCGAGCACGCTTTGCGCGATCTCGCGTGCGCGGGGACCCGAGATGCGCACGATGCCGATGCCGCCGCGGCCGGCGGGGGTGGCAACAGCGGCGATCGTCTCGCGGACTACCTCATCGCTTGGCATGGGCAGGCTTGTCGCGATTGAACATGCGCTGGATCTGCCACTGCTGCAGGATGGAAAGGATGTTGTTGACCAGCCAGTAGAGCACGAGGCCCGCGGGGAAGAAGAAAAAGAAAATGCTGAAGAAGTACGGCATGAACTGCATCACCTTGGCCTGCACCGGATCGGGTGGCGTCGGGTTCATGCGCGTCTGCAGCACCATCGTGGCGCTCATCAGGATGGGCAGCACGAAGTACGGGTCGAGCGCGGCGAGATCCTTGATCCACAGGATGAAAGGCGCATGGCGCAGCTCGATCGCCGCGAGCAGCACCCAGTAGAGGGCGATGAACACCGGAATCTGCACCACGATCGGAAAACAGCCGCCCAGCGGGTTGATCTTCTCCGTCTTGTAGAGCTCCATCATCGCCTGGTTCATCTTCTGCCGGTCGTTCGCGTACATCTCGCGGATCTTGGTGAGCCGCGGCGTGATCAGCTTCATCCTCGCCATCGACTTGTAGCTTGTGGCTGAGAGCGGAAAGAAAATCAGCTTGATGAGCACCGTGAGAAGGATGATGGCGACGCCCCAGTTGCCGGTGAGCGCGTGAAGCTTCTCCAGTAGCCAGAAGAGCGGCCAGGCGATGATGGCAAGCCAGCCGTAATCGACCACCAAGTCGAGCCCGGGCGCGGCGGCCTCCAGGCGGCGTTTTTCCTGCGGGCCGGCATAAAGCGACACGTCGACAGTCGCGTCCGCTCCGGGCGCGACGCTTACCGGCACGAGCAAGCGGCCCGCGTAGCTCGCGTCCTGGCGCTTCTCGAGGAGATAGTCGCGCGTGAGCCCTTGCGGCGCGAGCCAGGCAGAGACGAAGTAATGCTGCACGAGCGCGAGCCAGCCGTCCTGCGCCTGCTTCACGTAATCGGCCTTGCCCTTGTCGATATCGGCGGGATGGACCTTCTGGTACTTGTGCTCTTCGCTGTAAATCGCGAATCCCGTAAAGCTTTGGGCGCCGAAAGTCTCGGCGACGGAATTGCGCTGGCCCTCCGGTTTGCCGTCGTGGGTAAGCTGGAAGTAGGCGTATGTTGCAACCGGATTGCGGCTGCCGTTGCGCACGCGCATCGCTACATCGATGACGTAGCTATTGCGCCTGAAGGTGTAGATCTTCTCGACCTCCAGGCCATCCTTGCCCATGGTCCGTAGCTGCAGCTGCAAGCTGTCTGCGCTCGCAGCGAGCGAGCGCGGCCCGGGTTGCGCGCGCCACAGGCTGCGATGGTTCGCTCCTCCTTCGCCGGTGAGCCCGCTTTGCGCCTCGTACTGATGCGCCGGGCTGATGAGGACGAAATTCTTGTCAGGGTCGTTGGAGTCCTTGTGCCGCAGGAGCTCGAGGCGCTTGAGCGTCCCGCCGAGGGTGTCGATCTCGGCAACCACGAGGTCCGTGGTGATGACGATGCTCTCGCCCTTCTGCGCTGCGGTCGCGGGCGTACCGATGGCGCCCTGGCTCGGGGCAGGCGCGGCGGCGGCCGGTTTCGACGCCACGGGCTGCTCCGCATGCGCGGGCGGCTTCGGGCTGTGCTCGCGCTGCCAAGCTTCCCAAAGCATGAGAACGGAGAAGCCGAAAATGAACAGCAGAATGAGGCGCTGCGTATCCATGCTCAAGGCACCGGGTCGTAGCCGCCGGGGTGCCATGGCCCGCAGCGACAAAGCCGCCGCAGGATGAGCCCGCCGCCGCGCCAGGCGCCGTGGCGCTCGAGCGCCTGCTCAGCATATTCGGAGCAGCTGGGGTAGAAGCGGCAGGCCGTAGGCAAAACCGGACGCACCCACCAGCGGTAGGTGCGCACCAAAGCTCGCAGCGCCCGTGTGATCACGCCGCGAGGCGCCGCAGCAGCTCGCGCAAATCCCTGATCATGCTCGGCGAGGCGCGTACTCCGTAGGGTGGCCGGATCAGGAGCTCGAGGCTCCGTAGGTTTTCCTGCTCGAGTCGGAAAGCTTCGCGGATACATCGCTTGATGCGGTTACGCTCGACGGCGGCGGCGGCGTGCCGGCGCGAGATCAGAATCCCCAGGCGCGGCGGGCGTGCGCTGCGGTGCCCAACATAAAACGTATAGCCGCCCAGGCTTCGCCGCTCGCCTTCACGCAACAATTGCTCGAACTGCGCCTTGCGGCGCAGCCGGCGAGTTGCATCGAGCCCGAAACGCTTGCCTGCCGCTGCTACAACCGCTACAGCCCGATGCGCCGGCGCCCGCGCGCGCGCCGGTTGCGCAACACCGCGCGTCCGCCGCGCGTGCGGCTGCGCACGAGGAAGCCGTGGCGGCGTGCGCGGCGCGTCTTGGACGGTTGGTAAGTGCGTTTCATGGACTGCCCAGAATGCGAAAGGGGCGGTATTAGAGCGTGCTGCCGAACGCGTTGTCAAATCGAAAAAAGCTGCGCCGCGCGCTGTGGATAACCGGTCGCGGCCAAGGTAAAATTCAGACTCGCTTTAGGCCAACTAAAAGATGCAAAATCTCTGGGACGCCTGCCTGCGTCGTCTTGAGCAGGAGCTGCCCGCGCAACAGTTCAATACCTGGATTCGGCCCTTGGCGCCCGAGTCCGGCGCATCCGAAGACGCGCTGATTCTCACCGCACCGAACCGCTTCGTTCTGGAGCTCGTGCGCGAGCGCTTCGCGGCGCGCATCGAACGCCTGGTGGCCGAAACGAGCGGCCGCGAACTGGGCTTGCGCCTGGTGCTTGCCCGCAGCGGGGAACCGAGCCTGCGTCCTGCCGCCCCCGCTGCGCGCGCCGCGCCAGAAGCCATCGTGCAGGAGCGCTCGCGCCTCAACCGCGGCTTTTCCTTCGACAGCTTCGTGACCGGGAAGGCAAATCAGCTTGCGCGCGCCGCGGCGATCCAGGTGGCCGAGAATCCCGGCATCTCGTACAACCCGCTCTTCGTCTACGGCGGGGTGGGGCTCGGCAAGACGCATCTCGTCCAAGCGATCGGCAATCAGCTCGCTGCCCGGCGGCCGCAGGCGCGCATCCGCTACATCCATGCCGAACAGTACGTCACCGACGTGGTGCGCGCTTACCAACAGAAGTCCTTCGACGAGTTCAAGCGCTACTACCATTCGCTCGACCTGCTGCTGATCGATGACATCCAGTTCTTCTCGAACAAAGGACGCACACAAGAGGAGTTCTTCTACGCCTTCAACGCACTCGTGGAGGCGCATAAGCAGATTGTCATCACCTGCGATACGTATCCGAAGGAAATCGCGGGCATGGAGGAGCGGCTCATCTCCCGCTTCGGCTGGGGATTGACGGTTGCCATCGAGCCACCGGAGCTCGAGATGCGGGTGGCGATCGTGCTGAAGAAGGCGGAAGCCGAAGCGGTGAGCCTATCCGAGGAGATCGCCTTCTTCATCGCCAAGCACATCCGCTCGAACGTGCGGGAGCTCGAAGGCGCGCTCAAGAAGGTATTGGCGTTCGCGCGCTTCACGGGGCGGGAGCTTTCGCTCGAGCTCGCGAAAGAGGCGCTGCGTGACATCCTGAACCTGAACAGCCGCCAGGTCAGCGTCGAAGGCATCCAGAAGACCGTGGCCGAGTACTTCAAGATCAAGATCTCGGACATGCACTCGAAGAAGCGCAGCCGCAACCTCGCGCGGCCGCGCCAGGTCGCCATGGCCCTGGCGAAGGACCTGACGCAGATGAGCCTGCCCGAGATCGGCGAGGCCTTCGGCAACCGCGACCACACCACCGTGCTGCACGCCTGCCGGACCATCGCCAGCCTGCGAAGCCGCGACAGCTCTCTGAACCGCGATTATCTGCTGCTCGAACAGGTGCTCAAGGGTTGATGCGATGGAACAAGCTGTGTACGAAGCGCGTGCAATTTGTGAATAAGTTGGACGGCGTGCATCACGGCCGCAAACTGTCCCCAGCGCCTCTTCGCAGTTCCACAGCTTCTCCCCGCTTCGCGCGCCAGGCAAGCGGCTGGCGGCAAAGCGCTTTTGCGCCTTCTCCCGTGGCTGCGGCGGCCTTATTAGCTACTACTAATTAGGTAGAAGAATGATTAAAGCAAAGCGAGACGAGCTCCTGGCACCGCTTGCCGCGGTTAGCGGAATCATCGAGCGGCGCCATACGCTGCCGATACTGTCGAACGTGCTCATCGATGGCACGGCGGAAACGCTCGTCTTCCTCGCGACCGATATCGAGATCCAGATCACCGCGCGCAGCGGCCTCGCCGGCTCGCGCGAGGCTCGCGCGCTGACCGTAGGCGCTCGCAAGCTGCTCGACATCCTGCGCGCACTGCCGGAAGACGCGGAAGTGAGCTTGCAGCCGCAGGACAAGCGCCTCCTTGTAAGAGCAGGTCGCAGCCGCTTTAGCCTGCAGACACTGCCCGCGGAGGACTTCCCGCGCCTTGCCAAGGCGGCGGGGGAGCCGGCGAGCTTCACACTGCCGCAAAAGCTCCTGCGCCGGCAACTCGGACTCGTGCACTACGCCATGGCGCAGCAGGACATCCGTTATTACCTTAATGGCCTGCTGATGGTGGTCGACAGTGGTGAGCTCCGCTTGGTCGCTACCGACGGGCACCGCCTCGCGTTCAGCTCGGTCGAGCTGCCGGCGAGCCTGCCGCGCCACGAGGCCATCGTGCCGCGCAAGACCGTGCTCGAGCTCACCAAGCTCCTGGCCGACAGCGACGACGAGGTGCGCATCGAACTGTCCACTACGCAAGCCACATTCAGCTTTGGGGCCATCGATCTCGTGTCGAAGTTGGTCGATGGCAAGTTCCCGGATTACACGCGTGTCATACCGGCGCAGCACAAGAATCGGCTGCGCACCCAGCGCGAGCCGTTGCGCCAGGCACTGCAGCGGGCGGCGATCCTGTCGAACGAGAAATTCCGCGGCGTACGCTGGGTGCTCGCCGACGGCAGCCTGAAGATCGTGTCCTCCAACGCCGATCAGGAGGAGGCGCAGGAAGAGCTCGAGGTGAGCTATAGCGGCGATGCGCTCGACATCGGTTTCAATGTCAATTATCTGCTCGATGTGCTGAACAACGTGCCTGGCGCCGAGCTGGAATGCGCCTTCGGCGACGCCGCCTCCAGCGCGCTCATCAGCTATGCGAGCGAACAGGGCTTCAAGTACGTCGTCATGCCGATGAGGATCTAGTTTGGCGGCCAATCCCGACGACTACGGCTCGGACGCGATCAAGGTCCTCAAAGGCCTCGAGGCGGTCCGCAAGCGCCCCGGCATGTACATCGGAGACACTTCCGATGGCACGGGCCTGCACCACATGGTGTTCGAGGTGGTGGACAACGCGGTCGACGAGGCGCTCGCCGGGTTCTGCGACGAGATCACGGTCACCGTGCATACCGACAATTCCGTCTCCGTCCTCGATAACGGGCGCGGCATCCCGACCGGCATCAAGGCTGACGACGAGGCGCAGCGCTCGGCCGCCGAGATCGTCATGACGGAGCTGCACGCCGGCGGCAAGTTCGATTCGAACAGCTACAAGGTCTCCGGCGGGCTGCACGGCGTCGGCGTGTCGGTGGTGAATGCGCTCTCGGAGTGGCTGCGCCTGACGATCTGGCGCGACGGCCACGTGCACCAGATGGAGTTTCGCGGCGGAGAGCCGGTCGCGCCGCTCAAGATGACCGGCATCAGCGAGCGCCGCGGCACCGAAGTGCATTTCCTTGCCTCGAAGGATATGTTCGGCACCGTCGACTACCACTACGACATCCTCGCCCGGCGGCTGCGCGAGCTTTCCTTCCTCAACAACGGCGTGCGCATCGTGCTCATCGACCAGCGCACCGGCAAGGAGGAGAACTTCGCCTTCTCCGGCGGCGTGCAGGGCTTCGTCGAGTACATGAATCGGGCGAAGAACGTCCTGCAGCCCTCGGTCTTCCTCGGCCGCGGCATCAAAGAGGGCATCACGGTCGAAGTGGCGATGCAGTGGAACGACTCCTACCAGGAATCGGTGCTCTGCTTTACCAACAACATTCCCCAAAAGGACGGCGGCACGCACCTGACGGGCTTGCGCGCGGCGTTGACTCGCGTGCTGAACAAGTACATCGAGGAAAACGAGCTCGCAAAGAGGGCGAAGGTCGAGACGACCGGCGACGACATGCGCGAGGGCCTCGCCTGCGTGCTGTCGGTGAAGGTGCCGGAGCCCAAGTTCTCGTCGCAAACGAAGGAAAAGCTCGTCTCCTCCGAAGTGCGGCCGGTGGTCGAGGAAATCGTTGCCGAGAAGCTGCGCGAATTCCTGGATGAGCATCCGGTCGATGCCCGCACCATTACCGTGAAGATCGTAGAAGCCGCCGCGGCACGCGAGGCGGCGCGCAAGGCGCGCGAGATGACGCGCCGCAAAGGCGTGCTCGATTCCATGGGCCTGCCGGGCAAGCTCGCCGATTGCCAGGAGCGCGACCCGGCGAAGTGCGAGCTCTATCTGGTCGAGGGCGATTCCGCAGGCGGCTCCGCCAAGCAGGGCCGCGACCGGCGCTTCCAGGCGATCCTGCCGCTCAAGGGCAAGATCCTGAACGTCGAGCGCGCGCGCTTCGACAAGCTGCTCTCCTCAGCCGAAATCGCGACGCTCATCACCGCACTAGGCTGCGGCATCGGCAAGGAGGAGTACAACCCCGAGAAGCTGCGCTACCACCGCATCATCATCATGACGGACGCCGATGTGGATGGCTCGCATATCCGTACCCTGTTGCTCACGTTTTTCTACCGGCAGATGCCCGAGCTCGTCGAGCGCGGCCACATCTACATCGCGCAGCCGCCGCTCTACAGGGCGAAACTGGGCAAGGAAGAGCGCTATCTCAAGGACGAGCACGAGCTGAACGAGTTCATGCTCAAACAGGCGCTCGTCGATGCCGCGCTTCATCCGCGCGCGGGCGCGGAACCGATTGCAGGCGACGCGCTCGCCCAGCTCGCGAAATCGTATCTGCTCTCGGAGGCGGTGATGCAACGCGTGTCGCGGCTGATCGACCGCGAGGCGCTACAGGCGATCCTGCGCGGAGTGCAGATCGAGCTCAGCCGGCGCGATACGGCGGAAGCCTCCGCCGAGGCGCTGGAGGCGGCGATTGGCGGCGAGGGCATCGCTGTCGCGCCGCACTTTGATCAGAAGACCGATCGCTACCAGGTGCGAATCGAGCGCACGCGCCACGGCAACGTGCGCATGAGCACCATCGACACGGAGTTCGTCCATTCCGGCGACTACGCCCAAATCCGGCAGACGGCGCAGATGCTCGCCGGCCTGATCGGCGATGGCGCCTATGTGCAGCGCGGCGACAAGCGCCAGCCGGTGCGCGACTTCCCCGAAGCGATGCGCTGGCTCCTCGGCGAGGTCGAGAAGTCGATGACGCTGCAGCGCTACAAGGGCCTGGGCGAAATGAACCCGGAGCAGCTCTGGGAGACGACGATGAACGTCGAGGCACGGCGGCTCCTGAAGGTGCAGATCGAAGACGGCATCGCTGCCGACGAAATCTTCACCAAGCTGATGGGCGACGAGGTCGAGCCGCGCCGTGCATTCATCGAATTGAACGCGCTCGGCGTGCGCAACCTGGACGTCTAGGCGGCGCGGCGGCGCTTTTTCGCCTCGTCGGGCTTGTCCTTGGCGGCGCGCGCCTGGAACTCGAAGCCGATCTTGCCGTCGGGCGTCTTCACCAGAAACGCCTTGAAGCGCCGTCCCTTCTTCGACACGAAGCCGGTCAGCAGATCGGTGCGGCCGGTGGCGAGCAGCTTCTTCATCTGCTCGCGCTCCACGGGCTGCTGAAGGATGACGCGGCCCGAACGGAAATCGCACGTGCGGTCCGCGCCGAACGCCTTTTCGCAGGTGTAGGTGATGCCATGCTCGAAGACGCGCGCGCCACACTTCGGGCAGCGGCCGAGCGGCTCCTGGCCGCTGAAATCGGGCGCCGCTTCGGCGTCGCCGCGGTCCTGCCCAAAGTCGAACTCGGGACGCAGATCCTCGGTTAGGCGCACGAGCGCGCTGAACGGCCGGCCCTGTTTGCTGCGAAACCCGGTCAGCGGCCCGACGACCCGCTTGCTGATGAGCTCGGCCACCTCCTCGGGGGACCACTCGCGCCCGGAGGTGACCTTCCAGATCGCGAAATCGCATTTTTGGCACTGGAACTTGCGGTAATTTTCCTGCACCACGCCGCCGCACTTGGGGCACGGCGCCGTCACGGTCGCGTAGACGACGTCAGGGATCTCGCCATGCTTGATCACGGCGACCATCTTGCGCACGAGCTCGTTGATCTGCTTCATGAACTCGTCGCGCGTAAGCTTGCCGGCCTCGATCAGCTTGAGCTTGTGTTCCCACTCGCCGGTGAGCTCCGGCGAGGCGAGCTCGACAAGATGG
>VBCM01000175.1 GCA_005883675.1 Betaproteobacteria bacterium | reverse complement strand
TCCAGCTGGCGGTCAGTTGATCGAGACGGTAGGCGGTCGCCGCGTCAACCTTACCGACGCCGTCCAGCGTAGCGAAGGGCCGCGCCGACGAGCTCGGACGCTCGAGACGCTTCACGTCGCTGCCGCCCGACCTCCCACCGTCAGGCCTGAGCCGCTCACGTTTTTCCGCAAGCGAATCCTTTCTATGCACAACCGCATAGGCGGCCGGCGCGAAGGATCGCGGTGCCCGTCAACTCGCGTCAAAGACCGAATAGAAAGAATTGCGACCTACGCGGTCTAAATGGCCGTGATGTGGTGCTTCTTCGATATCAGGTCGCAAGGTCGCCAAACGCGCCGGCCAATCCATGCAGTCCTAGCGGTTTCCTGCGGCGACACCCGTGGCCGAAGGGCTTGATGGGCTCCTTAACGCTGTTCGGCGTATTCGGGCTTTCCGCGATGATGGGTCTGTATGCGCTCGAAGACCGCAAGCCCGCGCTTCGTGCTCGCATTCGCCGGCGCATGCATGCTTGCTTCGATTTACGGCTTTCTGCAGGGCGCCTGACGTTCGGCGTCGTCGAGGCGATCTGAACCGTAATTGCCGTGCAGCGCTGGCGGCGCAGGCTCACTCACGTAACGATGCGACAAGCCACCTTGCCCAGGCCGACCAGAGCGGCGCGGATCGGGTCAGTGCGCATTTTCGCCCCTCACCACCACCCAGACGGTCTTCGCGATGATGTAAAGGTCGAGCCTCAGCGACCAGTTGCGCAGGTAGTCGAGGTCATGCTCGACGCGCGCCTGCATGCGCTCGAGCGTGGTCGTCTCGCCGCGCAGGCCGTTTACCTGCGCCCAGCCGGTAATGCCCGGCTTCACCTTGTGCCGCTGCATGTAGCCCTTGATCAGCTTGCGGTAGAGCTCGTTATGCGCCACCGCGTGCGGTCGCGGGCCGACGATGCTCATGCGCCCCTGCAGCACGTTGATGAACTGCGGCAGCTCGTCGAGAGACGTGCGGCGCAGGAACGCGCCCATCCGGGTGACGCGCTCGTCGTCGCGCGTGCACTGGCGAATGGCATCGCCGTCCTCGATTACGCGCATGCTGCGGAACTTGTAAACGACGATCTCCTCGCCATCGAGGCCGTAGCGCCGCTGGCGGAAGATCACCGGACCGGACGAGCCGAGCTTCACGGCGAGCGCGATCGCGGCGAAAAGCGGCGCTATCAGGACGAGGATAAGAAGCGAGAGCACGATGTCGCTCGCGCGCTTGAGAAGGCCGCTCGCGCCCGAGAACGGCGAGTCGCACACGCCAAGCACCGGCATGCCGCTCACCGAGTCGACGCTGCCCTGGATCAAGTCGGTGACGAACGGATCGGGCGCGAAGTACACCGACGCCGTGGTGTCGCGCAGGGCGTCGAGCAACGCGCGCAGGCGCGGCGTGGACACCATCGGCAGCGCGAGGTACACGACGTCGATCCGCTGGCTCTTCACGAGCTGCGGCAGCTGTTCCAGCCGTCCCAGCACCCCGTATTCCCGCCGCGACGACAGGCGCTCGTGGACGCGATCGTCGACGAAACCCACGACCTGCAGGTTGCAGTACACGTCCTGCTGCAGCCGGCGCGCGAGCTCGATGCCATGGGTATTCATGCCCGCGAGCAGCACACGCTTGGTCGCACCCTGCAGCGCCCGCAGCCGCGGCAGCGTCAGGCGCAGCGCGAAGTGGCCGCCGACCTGGCACCAGGGCGCGACCCAAGCCCAAGTGAGCAGCACATGGCGATCGAAGTAATCAAGGTAGCCGCTCACGTAGCCGAAGGCGAGGAGCAGCCCCGCCGTCATGAACCACCCCGTGACGATATCGACGATGGCGCGCCCGCGCGGATGCGGTAGCCGCGCCTCGTTCGGAAAAGTGAGCGCGAAGACGACGAGCGCCAGGATCATGTACTGCGGGCGCAACCTGCCGTCGATCGCAGCCGCCACCGCCCAGAGCGAGGCGACCACGATCAACGGCTCGAAGACCATCTCCACCACGCTGAGCAGCGACGCGCGCGCCAGTGACATGCGACCGGCCTTGCCGAATGCAGGGCGCGACTGCAGCCGCGCCAGCGCAGAAGCAGGCGTCGAGGGCAGCGGCATCATGTCTTGGAGGCCGAAGCGAGCGCCGCCGAGACGTCGCGCTCCGAGGCCATCAGTTCATCGTTGTAGCGCGCGGCGGCTTGCGTCCGGTTGGTGACCCCGATCTTGCGGAAAATGCGCTTGAGGTGGTTCTTCACCGTGAAGAGGCTGATCTCCAACGCCAGCGCGATGTCGCTGTTGGTGCTGCCGCGGGCGAGACGATGCAGGATCTCGCGCTCGCGCTCGCTCAGCGTCATCTGGCGAGGGCGCGCCCCGAGCTGCGCCGCCGGCAGGTCGTCGAGTTGTACGGCGGCCACCCGCCGCCATGCGACATCGATCTGGCACACCAGCAAATGCGCCAGCGCCACGAAGCCGCGCTGAGCGTAAAGCTCCGCGCGGCTGCGCGAGTCGAGGAAGAGATACAGGCTGTCGCAGCCGCTCAGCTTGTCGCATACGCCGTGCACCACGAGCGATCGCATCAGGCCGATCGCGAGGTGCAGCGGGCAGTTGCACGGCAGCTCGGCCGGCGCGGCTTCGGCCGCGTCGAGCAGCAGCGGCTCTCTGCCGGCGCGCACCCAGCGGCGGTAGGAGTTGCGGATGAACTCCTCGGCCGGGCAGCGGCCGAGCGGCACGCTGCGCACGCCCGGCATGCTGGAAACGACGTCGCACTTCACGTTCCATCTTGCGAAGTCGCCCCAGGCTGCGACCAGGATTTGATGCGGCAGCACGCGCCGCACCTCGCCTTGCAACCAGCCCACGAGCTCCGTGCGACGTGTGATCAGGCGCGACTCGCACAGCACGCGTAACAGCTTCGCTTCCTTCATGGGATCCAGGCCGAGCGCGTTGTCCGCCAGAGCGGGAAATGCCGCCTCGATCCCCGCTGACCCGAAAGTGCCTTCTGCTTTCATTTCTTCTACAGCTCCCAACATTTCTCTTAGTCCGAATGGGTGCCCGCTTTTTACCCACGCGTCCGATTCCGCGACATCCCAAGGCACCGTATTTTGTTGTCATGCAGAGACGTCAGGATTCTCCCTACATTTCTCGGCTCGTTGGAGCCATGGCTCGAAGGGGATCGATGAAAACCGCACAAGCAAACGCCTCCCGCGCGCTTGAATCGTCATGCGCGGCTTGCGTAATTTCGCTCGGCGCGCGCGGGCGCTAACGCGGGAAACGAATAAGCCGCGTCAATCGAGGAGCAGTGTCATCCCCGGATCGCCTTTGCGCATCGCGCGCTGATACGCCTCGCGCGCGCCGATGCGACGCAGATACGCGAGGATGCGAGCGTAGGGCTTGAGATCGTACGGCGTGAACGATCGCATCGTGGTGAGGCTGAAGACGATCATGATGTCGGCCGCGGTGAGCTCGCTCCCCGCGAGGTAATCCGCCTCGCCGAGGCGGCGCTCGAGGAAGTCAAGCGCCCGAGCAAGCCGCGCCTGCAGATCGACGAGCACCCGATGCTCGGGCGGCGGCTCGAGCCGGCGCGCCACCAGCGTCCGATGCAGTAGCGCCTGCAAGCTGCCATTGGCGTAGTGCAGCCAGTAGAGATAATTGGCGAACTCCGGGTGCCCCGCCTGCCGGGCGAGCCGAGCGCCGTCGTACCTGGCGATGATGTACTCGATGATCGCCCCCGACTCGCCGAGCACGAGCTCGCCATCGGTGATCACCGGCGCCGTGCCGATGGGATGCAAGGCCTTGTACTGCGGCGGCGCGAGACGCGTCACCGGGTCGCGCTCGAAGCGCTTGAGCTCGTAGTCGAGCCCGAGCTCCTCGCACAGCCAGACGATGCGTTCGGACTGCGACCTGCCGAGGTGGTGCACGGTCAGCATCGTGCTGGCTAATGCCGACCGACGCTAATCAGCAGGTCGAGCGCCTTCTGGTAGATCTTCGTGGGCGGGTAGGCAGTGCCCGCGAGCCACTGGCGCACGAGCTTGACGCGTACGCGCAAGGCAGCCGCCAGGCGCGCTTCGCCACCGACCGCGATTGCCGCGCGTGTCAGTGCATCGGTATACACGGAGGGCTTGCCCATGGCGCAAGGCACGGGCAAGTAATGAGCCGCTGTCGCCGGCGAACTAGATCGTCTTCTTTCCCCAGCACGCCCAGTATTCGGCGCCGCGCAGCTCGACCTGAAAACGGATGACCGTCTCGGCATCGATGCCGAGGACCGTGCTCGCACGGTCCTCGGGCAGCCGGCCTTCGAGCGGCTGGCCGTACACCAGCAAACCTTCCGCGCCTTGGCGCTCGATCGCGAGCTTGCAATGCTCGAGGCGCTCGCGTCCCGCCGGGCTATCGGACCAGGGTCGCGCGCCGCCCACGTTCGGCGCCCACAGCAGGCAGCGACAGCCGCCGTCGCGCGACTTCACCGCGGGCTGCCAGAGCGCCATGACCACCGCGCCATCGGCCTTGCGCACGCCGCTCCAGCTCGTGCGCGGATCGTAGAGCCACACCCCGCGCGCTTCGAAGGCACGCGTGCGCGGCATGAGCTTAGGACGACCCTTGAGCCGCGTGACCACCGCGGCGCTCGGCGCACCGCGCCGCGGGCGCTCTTCGAGGAGCGCCGCGCACAGGGTGGCGAGCTCCTGCTCGCCCAGCCGCTGGGCGTTTGCCTGCAGGTTGACGAGCTCCTGCCGGCTCAGCTGGTCGAGTCGCTCGCGTGTCCAGGCGCGGGCGCGATCCGTCTTGAATGCGCTAGCCATGGTGTTCACATCGCCTCCTCCATAGGTGCTCATTTCTGCCTCGGCAACCGGAATCCCCGGGTCTGGGCCCATGGCAACGCGACGGCAGCGTGGCCCAGCGCCAACGCAAAGGCGAGCAGCCACCATACCAATATCCCGGCGTAACGGTTGAGCGCACCGCCGAAGCTGATAAAGGCGTCGAGCGGCACGCCGAATACGCCAAGGAAAAGTGCGAGCCCGATCTCGAGCGGCACGTACAGCACGGTGGCGACTATCGCCGCCATCAGCACCATCTGCGATAGATGCGGGCGGACGACCTATCTCTTCTTGAACGGAACGCGTCTGCGCGTGCGAACCGGCGCAGGGCTGTCCAGGTGGCGGTAGTTGATGCGGCCGCGGGTCAGATCGTAAGGCGATACTTCCAGGCTGACCCGATCGCCAGCGATGATGCGTATGCGCCGCTGCCGCATCTTGCCGCCGGCGTAGGCGAGAACATCGGCGCCGTTCTCAAGGCGCACGCGGAATTGCGTGTTGGGCAACACTTCCTGCACCGTGCCCTCCATCTCGATCACCGCTTCCTTGGCCAAGTTAGAGGGCCTTGATGTTGGCTGCCGCCGGACCCTTCTGTCCCTGCGTGACGTCGTAGGAGACTTTCTGGCCGTCCTTGAGGGACTTGTGCCCGTTCATCTGGATCGCGCTGTGATGCGCGAAGAGATCCTTACCGCCGTCGTCCGGCGTGATGAAGCCGAACCCTTTTGCGTCGTTGAACCACTTCACCGTGCCTGTCGCCATGTTGCTGCTTCCTTTCTCGATGCGGCGGGGCCAGCCGAGCCTCGCTTGCGGGCATGACGATCAAGGAAGGGAACTGAACGGGCCGCTTCGGCGCCGCTTGCGCGGCGAGGGAGGGACAGCGCACTTCACTGCTTGAAGATCAGTGCGCGATCACTTTAACACACATTCTTATCGGTGCTAGAGCAGCCGCTAAGATTAGGCGCGTAACCCATAGTTCGAATGGACCGCTTCGACGCCCACACGCCCATGATGCAGCAGTACCTGCGCATCAAGGGCGAGCACCCGCACATCCTGCTGTTCTACCGCATGGGCGATTTCTACGAGCTCTTCTACGACGACGCGGAGAAGGCGGCGCGGCTGCTCGATATCACGCTCACCTCGCGCGGCGTCTCGGCCGGCGCGCCCGTAAAAATGGCGGGCGTGCCAGTGCACGCGGTCGAGCAGTACCTGGCGAAGCTGGTGAAGCTCGGCGAGTCAGTGGCGATCTGCGAGCAGATCGGCGACCCGGCGCTCGCCAAAGGCCCGGTGGAGCGGCAGGTGACGCGCATCGTCACGCCGGGAACGCTCACCGACTCCGCGCTCCTCGACGACAAGGCGGACAACATCCTGCTCGCGCTAACGCGCGACAAGTCGACCGTCGGGCTCGCCTGGCTCAGCCTCGCGACCGGTGCGCTGCGCCTCGCGGAAGTTTCTCCTCACAATCTACAAAATGAATTGCGCCGCATCGCGCCTGCCGAGGTGCTGGCCGTCGACAGCGTCCACGTCGATGGCTATTTCACGACGCGGCTTCCGCACTGGCAGTTCGATGTGGAAAGCGGAAAGCGCAAGCTCCTAAAGCAGCTCGGCGCCGCGTCGCTCGCCGGCTACGGCTGCGAGGATCTCACTCTCGCCATCGGCGCCTGCGGCGCGCTCCTCGACTACGCGGGCAAGACGCAAGGCCAGGCGCTCGCGCACATCAGCGCGGTCACCGCCGAGCGCGCGGGCGAATTCGTGCGGCTCGATGCGGCGACGCGGCGCAATCTCGAGCTCACGGAAACCCTGCGCGGCGACGTCGCGCCTACGCTCTTCTCGCTCCTCGACGAATGCGCCACCGGCATGGGAAGCCGGCTCCTGCGCCAGTGGCTACATCACCCGCTGCGCGATCGCGAGGCGCTCAAGCGCCGCCACGAGGTGGTCGCCTGCCTGCTCGAAGGCGCAAAGGACGTGCACAAGGCGCTGCGCGGCTTCGCCGACGTCGAGCGCATCACCGCGCGCATCGCGCTGAAAAGTGCGCGGCCGCGCGAGCTCACCGGCCTGCGCGAGAGCCTCGCGCTGCTCCCCGCGCTGCGCAGCGCGCTCGAGCGCTCGACGGCGCCGGCGCTCCTCGCTCAGCTCAGCGCCGACCTCGCGCCGCCGCAAGACTGCGCCGCGCTGCTCGGCAAAGCGCTGATGGAAGATCCCGCCGCGCGCATCGTCGACGGCGGCGTGATCGCCGAGGGTTACTCCGCCGAGCTCGACGAGCTGCGCGCGCTGCAAACGAACGGCGGCGCGTTCCTCGCGGAGCTCGAGGCACGCGAGCGCGCGCGCACCGGCATTGCTAACCTGCGCGTCGCCTACAACTCGGTGCACGGCTACTACATCGAGGTGAGCAACGCGCAGGCGGCGAAGGTGCCGGCCGATTACCGGCGGCGGCAGACGCTGAAGAACGCCGAGCGCTACATCACTCCCGAATTGAAAGCGTTCGAAGACAAGGCACTGTCAGCGCGCGACCGCTCGCTCGCCCTAGAGCGCTCGCTCTATGACGCGCTGCTGGAAGAGCTCAACGCGCAGGTGCCGGTGCTGCAGCGCATCGCCCGAGCGCTCGCCCAAGTGGATGTGTTCGCGGCGTTCGCCGCCGGCGCCGCGCAGCGCAACTACGTGCGGCCGCAGTTTGTCGACGAGCGCCTGATCGAGATCGAGGCCGGCCGCCACCCGGTGGTGGAGGCGCAGATCGAGAACTTCATCGCCAACGATTGCCGGCTCTCGCCCACGCGCACGCTGCTCCTCATCACCGGGCCGAACATGGGCGGCAAGTCGACCTACATGCGCCAGGTCGCGCTCATCGTGCTGATGGCGCACATCGGCGCGTTCGTGCCGGCGCGCGCCGCGCGCCTCGGCCCGATCGACCAGGTCTTCACGCGCATCGGCGCCGCCGACGACCTCGCCGGCGGGCGCTCCACCTTCATGGTCGAGATGACCGAAAGCGCATCCATTCTCCACAACGCGACCGACAAGAGCCTCGTGCTGATGGATGAAGTCGGGCGCGGCACCTCGACTTTCGACGGCCTCGCGCTCGCCTGGGCGATCGCGCGCCATCTCGTCGAGCGCAACCGCTCGCTCAGCCTCTTTGCCACGCACTACTTCGAGATGACGCGCCTTGCGCTCGAATACAAGGAGGTCGCGAACGTCCATCTCGACGCGGTGGAGCACAAGGACAGCATCGTCTTCCTGCACGCGCTAGAGGACGGCCCGGCGAGCCAGAGCTACGGCCTGCAGGTCGCCGCGCTCGCCGGCGTGCCAAAGCCGGTCATCAGCCGGGCGCGCAAATATCTCGAGCTCCTGGAAGAGTCCGCCATCGCGCGCGGCAATACGGCCGACCTCTTCGCCGCGACCAAGGCGCCGGAACCCGAGCCCGCCGCCGACCCGCTGCGCGACGAGCTCGCGAAGGTGAATCCCGATGAGCTCTCGCCGCGCGAGGCGCTCGAGCTCCTCTACCGTCTGAAGAAGCTCTAGCTACTGCTTGGGCTTGATGCCCAGCAGCTTCGCCGCAGCGGCGAGCTGTGCCACCTGCTCGTCGATCGAGGCGGCGAACTCGGCGCCGTTGCCCGGCACGTTGAGCTGCGCCGTGGCGGCGAGGCGCTCGGCAACGAGCGGATCCTGCGACACCGTCTTGACATCGGCCGCGATGCGATCGCGCGCTGCGTTCGGCAGATTGCTCGAGCGCGCGGCGATGATGCCCACCAGCCCCTCGAAGTTGAGGCCGGGGAAGCCCAGCTCGGCGACCGTCGGCAGATCGAGGCCCGGCACGCGCTGGCGCGCCTGCACGGCGAGGAGCTTCACCCGGCCCGACTGCGCCTGTGCCCGCACGATGGCGTACGCGGAGCTGTAGAGCTGGATGCGCGCATTGATCAGGTCGTTCACGGTGGACGCCGGCTCCTTGTAGCGCACGTGTCCCGCATCGATGCCCTGCGTCTTGAGGAAGCCCTCGAGGATGATGTCCGTCATGGTCACCGCGGTCGTCCAGTTCAGCCAACCGGGCTTCTCCTTCGCCTGCGCCAGCAGCTCCTTCAGCGAGCCGACGTTCAGGCTCGCCGGCACGCCGAGCGTCACCACGGTGCCCGACACACGCGCCACCGGCACGAGCTCCTTCGGGTCGTAGGGCAACTGATCGAGGCTGTAGGGATGGCCGACGAAGTTCGCCGTCGGCCCCCAGAGCAGCGTGTGATCGTCCTTCGCCTGGATCACCGCGTTGATGGCGATGACGCCGTCGCCGCCCGGGCGGTTCTCCACCACCACCGGATGGCCCCAGAGCTTGGTCAGGCGATCGGCATAGAGCCGCGCGCCGATGTCGGCACCAGATCCCGGGCCGAGCGAGACGATGAACCTCACCGGCTTTTGCGGCCAAGACTGGGCCAAGGCGGCGGTCGAAATGGCGAGCAGCGCAATGCCCGCCATGCGTGCAAGCATGTTCATTGTGCGTGTCCTCCTGTCGCTATACTCGCCGACACTGCGCGATGGCTGCAATACGAAAAGTTGGAATGCTCGGCCTCGGAAGGATGGGCGCGCCGATGGCGCGTCATCTCGTCGCCAAGGGCTATAGCGTTTCTGGCTACGACCCGCACGAGCCCGCGCGCCG
>VBCM01000190.1 GCA_005883675.1 Betaproteobacteria bacterium | reverse complement strand
GCGCTCGCCGAGCTGCGCGAAGAGTCGGCGCGCCGCGCCTCCTTCGAGGCGCTGGCAACAGGCATCCCGGATCTGCAACGCGAGATCGAGGCCCGCAGCCTCGGCCTCGCACAGCTGCAGCGCACGGTGCTGGAAATCACGCGCGAGAAGGAGTCGCTTGCGGCCACCATCGAGGCCGAGCGCCGGGGTTACGAAGACAAGCTGAAGCTGCTGGAGCAGGCGAAGGCCGCACTCTCCGATGCGTTTAACGCCCTCTCGGCGAACGCGCTGAAGAGCAATTCCCAGGAGTTCCTCAAGCTCGCGCAGACCTCTGTCGCCCCAATCCGCGAGGCGCTCGAAAAGTTCGAGGGCAAGGTGCAGGCGCTGGAGGTGGCGCGCGAAGGCGCCTACCAGGGTCTCGTGCAGCAGGTGAGCCAGCTGCTGGATACCGGACGTCAACTGCGCTCGGAGACCTCCAACCTCGTGCAGGCGCTGCGCTCCCCGGTGATCCGCGGGCAATGGGGCGAGATCCAGCTGCGCCGCGTGGTCGAGATGGCGGGGATGCTGAACTACTGCGACTTCCTCGAGCAGGAAACGGTGCGCACGGAGACGGGGACCCTGCGGCCCGACCTGATCGTCAAGCTGCCGGCGGGGAAGACCATCGTGGTGGACGCCAAGGCGCCGGTGGCGCAGTTCCTGGATGCGATGGCCGTCGCCGACGAGGCCGAGCGCAAAGCGAAGCTCCAGGCGTTCGCGCGGCTGGTGCGCGATCGCGTCGGCGAGCTCGGCCGCAAGTCGTACTGGGACCAGTTCGAGCACACGCCTGAACTGGTGGTCATGTTCCTGCCGGGCGATCACTTCTACAGCGCGGCGCTGCAGGAAGATCCGGCGCTGCTTGAGTACGGGGTCGAGCAGAAGGTGCTGATCGCGACGCCGGTCAACCTGATCGGGCTCCTGCGCGCCATCGCGTACGGCTGGCGCCAGGAAGCGATCGCCGGCAACGCCAAAGAGATCAGCGAGCTCGGCGCCGAGCTCTACAAGCGCATCGCGGACCTCGGCGGCCACTGGCTCGACCTCGGCCGCAATCTCACGCGCACCGTCGATGCCTTCAACAGCGCGGTCGGCTCGCTCGAATCGCGCGTGCTGGTGAGCGCGCGGCGCTTCCGCGAGCTCGGCGCCGCCTCGGGCGCGGTCGACATCGCCGCGGTAGAGCCGGTGGAGAAGGGTCCGCGCTCGCTCAAAGTGCTCGACATCAGCACCGCCGCCAAAGACTGAATCGGGGTCAGAGCCCTATTTGCGTGAACACGTCCAAGGCCATGCGGCAGCCGAAATGGCGGAGCTGCGATTCGTCGAAATAGGGCTCTGACCCCGATTTAGGTCCGTTCGGCCTGTAGTAGATCGGCGACAACATCCCGCTGATTCGGAACATCTTTTGGCCGCGAGAGCTTTCCGCTACCATCGCGGTCGAAAGGGGGGTGCTGGCGGCTCCCCTTTTTGCTGCCAGCGCCTCACGCCGACATGCCGCTATCGCTGCGCTTCGTTGTTCCACTCGCGCTCGCGCTCGCCGCGATCGCGTACGCGGTCGTGCCGCTCGTCGACCGGCTCACGTTCCAGTGGTTCGTGCGTGACCTCGATGCGCGCGGCGCGCTGATCGCGCAGACGGCGCAGGAGCCGCTCTCGGAGCTGGTGCGCGATCCGCGCGGCGCGAAGCAGCGGGTGCAGCGCTACTTCGAGCGCATCATGCAGGGCGAGCGCATCTTCGCCATCGGGCTTTGCGACCGCACCGGCCATCTCGCGTTCGCGAGCCCCACCTGGCCGCAGACGGTGCGCTGTCCGCCGCCGGGCGACAAGGAGGCGCGTAGCTGGGTGCTGCAGTTGAAGGACGGCCCGCTGCACGTCTCGGCGAACCCCGTCGCGGGCGACTCAGGCCCGCTCGGCAGCCTGATGATCGTGCACGACATGAGCTTCGTCGAGCGGCGCAGCGCCGACACGAAGAAATACGTGCTGTGGCTCTTCGCCGGCATCGCCGCGGTGGTCGCCCTCATCACCATGGTGATCGCCGAGATCAGCTGGCGGGGCTGGGTGGCGGGACTGAAGGCGCTGATGTCGGGCGAGACGCTGCTGCGCTCGCCGCTCGGGCTCGCGGGCACCGCACCGGAGCTGCGGCCCATTGCTCGCGACCTGCAGGCGCTGGTGCGAGACCTGGAAGCGGAGCGCGCGGGACGCGACGAGAGCCAGACGACCTGGGGCCCGGAGGCGCTGCGGCGCATCCTCCGCCAGGACCTGAAGGGCGACGAGGTGCTGATCGTCTCGAACCGCGAGCCCTACGTGCACGTGAAGCGCAAGGACAACGTGATCGAGATCCAGCGCCCGGCGAGCGGGCTCGTCACCGCGCTCGAGCCGATCGTGCGCGCCTGCTCGGGCACCTGGATCGCGCATGGCGCGGGCTCCGCCGACCGCGAGACGGTGGACAAGAACGACCACGTGATGGTGCCGCCCGAGCGGCCGGCCTACCGCATCCGCCGCGTGTGGCTCTCGCCCGAGGAAGAGCAGGGCTATTACTACGGCTTCGCCAACGAAGGGCTATGGCCGCTCTGCCATATCGCGCATACGCGCCCCGTGTTCCGCGCGCCCGACTGGGAGTACTACCAGGCGGTGAACCGGCGCTTCGCCGAGATCGTCGCCGACGAGGCGCACACCGAGGACCCGATCATCCTGGTGCAGGACTACCACTTCGCGCTGCTGCCGCGCATGGTGCGCGAGCGCCTGCCGCGCGCGACCATCATCACGTTCTGGCACATCCCGTGGCCCAACCCGGAGGCCTTCGGCATCCTGCCCTGGCGCGAGGAGATCCTCGACGGGCTGCTCGGCTCCTCGATCCTTGGCTTCCACACGCAATTCCACTGCAACAACTTCTTCGACACGGTTGACCGCTTCCTGGAAGCCCGCGTCGACCGGGAGACGTTTTCCATCTCCTACGGCGGCGACACGACCGAGGTGCGCCGCTACCCGATCTCGATCGAATGGCCGCCGGCGGCGCTGCAGGTGCAGCCGCCGGTCGCGGAGTGCAGGAAGCGCGTGCGCGAGCGCTTCGGGCTTGCGCCCGAGGTGAAGCTCGGTGTCGGGGTCGATCGCCTGGACTACACGAAAGGGATCCTCGAGCGCTTCAGCGCCATCGAGCGGCTCTTCGAGCTCGAGCCGCGCTGGATCGGGAAGTTCGCCTTCATCCAGGTGGCGGCGCCCTCGAGGAGCTCCATCGACGAGTACCAGAACCTTGACGCCGACGTGCGCGCGCTCGCCGCGCGCATCAACGAGCGCTTCGGCAAGGGCGACTACCAGCCGATCATCCTCAGGATCGAGCATCACGACGCCGCGCAGGTCTATGAGCTCTACCGCGCCTCCGAGGTGTGCATCGTCTCGAGCCTGCACGACGGCATGAACCTGGTGGCGAAGGAGTTCGTCGCCGCGCGCGACGACGAGCAGGGCGTGCTGATCCTCTCGCAGTTCACCGGCGCCGCGCGCGAGCTCGCCGAATCGCTGATCGTCAATCCCTACGACTTCGAGCAAAGCGCGGCCGCCTTGCACCTCGCGCTCACCATGTCGCCGGAAGAGCAGCGCGCGCGCATGAGGAGCATGAGGAACCTGGTGCAGGAGTTCAATGTGTTCCGCTGGGCGGGGCGCATGCTGCTCGACGCGGCGCGCATGCGCCACCGCACCCGCATGCTGGCGCGCACGCGCGCGGCGCGCCGCAAAGCGGACGCCGCCGCGTAAGAGGAGGCGAGCGCCTTGCCACCCTTACGGCCGGACTGGGCGTTCTTCCTCGATATCGACGGCACGCTCCTCGACATCGCGCCGACGCCGAAGTCGGTGCACACCGTGAAGGCCGACTGCAGGCTGGTGGCCGCGCTCTACGACAAGGCGGGCGGCGCGCTCGCGCTCGTCTCCGGGCGCTCGCTCGCCATGATCGACGAGCTCTTCGCGCCGCTCAGGCTCCCCGCGGCCGGGCAGCACGGCGTCGAGCGGCGCGATGCGCGGGCGCGCGTGCACCACCCGCGCTTCTCTGACGATGTGCTCGGGCGGGCCGCCGAGACGATCCGCGCCTTTGCCGAGAGCCACAGCGGGCTCGTGTTCGAGAACAAGGGCTACAGCATGGCGCTGCACTACCGGCTCGCGCCGCACCTCGCGAGCGCCGCGCACGCGGTGGTGCGCGAGGCGGCGCGCGCGCTTGGCGAGGGCGTCGAGGTGCAGCGCGGCAAGATGGTGGCGGAACTCAAGCCCGCGGGCCACGACAAGGGCCGGGCGATTGCCGCCTTCATGCGCGAGAAGCCCTTCGCCGGCCGCGTGCCGGTGTTCCTCGGCGACGACCTCACCGACGAGCACGGCTTTCGCGTGGTGCAGGAGCTCGGCGGCCACGCCGTCAAGGTGGGCAGCGGCGCGACGGCTGCGCGCTTCCGGCTCGCGAACCCGGCCGCCGCGCGCGCCTGGCTCGAGGAGTGGCTCGCGCAGTGCGACTAGACGATCATCGCTCGATCGGCGGCATCACCGAAAAGCAGGCGCGCTACGCCGCCATCGCCGCGATGGTGGTCGGGCTGGTGTTCTGCCTCGAGCTCGGGCTGATCGGCGCGCTGCTCGGCGGGCTGCTCGTGCACGAGCTCGTGCATGCCATTTCGCCGCGCATCACCTTCGGCGCCCGCGGCGCGCCGCGCGCGCGCCTCATGGCGGTCGGCCTCATCGCCACGCTCGTGATCGGCGTGCTGGTCGGCGCCGGCTTTGGCGCCTCGGCGTTACTGCGCAGCGAAGGTGCGAGCCCCGCCGCGCTGCTGGCGCGGCTCGCCGACATCCTCGCCACCTCGCGCGGCTCGCTGCCGGAGTGGCTCAGTCAGTACATGCCGGAGGACGCCGAGACGGTGCGCCAGACCATCGTCGAGTGGCTGCGCGAGCACGCCGCGGAGCTGCAGCACGCGGGGCACACGTTCGGCGTCACGCTGCTCCACATCCTCATCGGCATGGTGATCGGCGCCATCATCTGCTTCCGCGAAGCGCTCGGCACGGCGAAGAAGTCGCTCTTCCTGCGCGAGGCGTCCGAGCGCATGCGGACGCTCGCCCACGCGTTCCGCGGCGTGGTCTTCGCGCAGGTGAAGATCTCCGCCATCAACACCGTGTTCACGGCGATCTATATCGCCCTCATCCTGCCCATGTTCGGCGTGCACCTGCCGTTCGCCAAGGCGCTGATCGCGCTGTGCTTCACCACGGGACTGCTGCCGGTGTTCGGCAACCTGATCTCGAACACGGTGATCGTGATCGTGAGCCTGTCGCAGGGCTTCGGCGTCGCGCTCGGCTCGCTCGTTTTTCTCATCGTCATCCACAAGCTCGAATATTTCTTGAATGCTCGCATCGTCGGCGCCGAGATCAAGGCGGCCTCGTGGGAGCTCCTCTGCGCGATCCTTGCCTTCGAGGCGGCGTTCGGCCTGCCCGGGCTCGTCGCGGCGCCGATCTTCTATGCCTATGGCAAGGCGGAGCTGCGCAACGCCGGCCTGATTTGACAATAGGACGATCGGCCTACGGCGGAAGGCGATCTTCCCAAGGCGCACCGTGGCTAGATGACTCCCTGCACCTCAGGGAGCCGACATGCGCAAGAAGGTCGCTTCGGTGCTGGTGGTGGCCATCGCCACTGGATATGCGAGCAGGACGGTCGCGCAGGAGGAGGAAGCCAAGGACGAGCGACCCGCCAAGCCGAGCCGCTATATCGCCGGGGCGGCCCTCGCCGCAGCAGGCCTCGCCGCGGTCGCGGCCTTCGCCAGCCGCCATGGCAGTGGCGGGAGCGGCAGCACCGCCGGCACGCCGAGCGGCGCCGGCAATGCGTCCGGGTCTTCGTCGCGCACACTTAGCTATACCAGCCCCGCCGACTTTCAGACCCCCGAATACAACGCGCAGCAAGGCCTCGCCTGGGTCAAAGCGGCGAGCATGTACTACAACGGCCACTATGCCTGGTACACGGGCAATGCCCCCGATCCGGCCGCCGGCACCGGCGCCGGCATAAAGATCGCGGTCGCCGACACCGGGATCAATGCGCGCGAGGCCGCGACGGGCAGCAGCATCGCCATCGATGTCGCCTCGAGCTACGACTACATTGCCAATCGTCCGGGCGCCGGCGCGGACGACTACGGACACGGCACTCACGTGGCGGGCCTCATCGCCGCGCCCAAGAACGGCGCGGGCATGCACGGGCTTGCCTACAACGCGACGCTCGTCAATTTCAAGGTCGGCGATTCGACCGGCGCCATCACGGCGAGCGACGCGCAGCTCGCCGACATGATGAGTCGCGCCGCCAATGCCGGCGCCATGATCATCAACAACTCCTGGTCGGCGGCAAGCGCCATCACCACGTTCACCACCCAGGACTTGCAGTCCTCCCTGCCGCGCTGGATCGACGCTTCGCGCGCGTACGTCGCAAAGGGCGGCGTGGTGGTGTTCGCGGCGGGCAACCAGGCGAGCGCGCAGCCCGGCATGCAATCCGGCCTGCCCTACCGCGTGAGCGGCATCGAGCCGGGCTGGCTCTCGGTAGTGGCGATCGACGACACCGGCCACCTGGCGAGCTACAGCAACCGCTGCGGCGTCGCGGCCGCCTGGTGCCTCGCCGCGCCGGGCGGTTCATCGCAGACCGGTCTTTTGTCCATGTACAACAACGGCGGCTACGCCTACATGTACGGCACCTCGATGGCCGCCCCGCAGGCCGCGGCCGCGATCGGCGCGCTGAAGAGCATGTTCGTGAACCTGAGCTATCTGCAGGTCCGCGAGCGGCTGCTCTTTACGGCAAACCGCGGCGGCACGTACGCCGATGCGAGCACGTATGGGCAAGGGCTGATGGATCTCGAGGCGGCGTCCTCGCCGGTGGGCGGCATCGCGCTGCCGACCGGCGCGTCGGCCACCGGCGTAACCGTCGCTGCTGCGGCGAGCGCGATCGAGCTCCCGGCCGGGGCGGTGCAGGCGCTTCGCCTGCAGCCTTGGGTGCTCGTCGTCGACAACTATCAGCGCGCGCCTTTCTGGGTGCCGGCGGCCACCTTTTTCCGCGAGGCGACACCGCGCCTCGTCGAGCGGCAATGGGCGTCACTGCGGTCGGACCCGCTTGCCGCCAGAGTGCCGCGGATTGGAGCGGGGCTGCGCTTGAGTCACGCGAGCGGCTTGAACGACGTGCTCTCCGCTGATCTCGGCACGTATCGCCTGGGCTTCGCGCAGGGCGCGGGCGGCGAAGCGCTCCTCGGCGCGCAGCTCGGCTTCGCCTCGCTGCCACGCCTCGCTGCACCCGGCGTGGAGTCCGTCGCGCTCGGCTATGCCGCCGACGCCGGCGCAATCCGCTTTGGCTTCGTCGGAACGTTGCCCACCGCGGCCGCGACCGAGGCGCGCACCCTCGACTCCTCGAGCCTCGGCAGCCGCACCGCTATGGGCGCCATTGCGCAGCTCGGCGATGGCAAGACCAGCTACGGCGTAACGCTCGCGATTGCCGAGCGTTTCGAGCGGCCGATCGGCATGGCCACGAGCGGCGCCTTCGACGTCGGGCAAAGCAGCGCGCTTTCGAGCGGCGCATTCGTGCAGCACACCGTGGGCGCCAGCAGCCTTGTGGAAGCGTCATTCGAACTCGCGCACCATCGCACGGAGGCTGATCTCGCCCTGAGCGCTCCCTCGTTTGCGATGCGCTCGGCAAACCTCGGCGCGCGCACCGCGCTTGGCGCCAAGACGACGCTCGCCGCTTCTCTCAAGCGCGAATGGACAGGCGGCGAGGCGGCGCGCCTGCAATTGCCGCTGACGATCGCGGAGAACGGCGACCTCGGGCGCGTGAGCTACACGCTGCCCTACGACGAGCTTGTCGGTCGCACGGCGTTCACGCTGCGTCTGGACCACGAGCTCAACAAGCAGGTCGCCCTGCGCGCCGGTTTCACGCGCGAGCGCTATGGGTTCGGCACGACCGTGAGCGGCCTCGCCGCGATTATCGAAATCACAAACTAGGCTCCCGCTTTCGCGGGGGCGACGCTTGCAGCCGGCCTTCAGACGCGTGCAGCCGGCCTTCAAATTGCTATCTTCAAGCACGTGCGCATGGGCGTTGACTTGGGCGGGACGAAGATCGAGCTCGCCGTGTTCGACGAGCAGGGCAAGGAGCGCCTGCGCCAGCGCGCGCCGACGCCGCACACGGGCTACGACGCCGCGCTCGACGAGCTCGCGCGCCTGATCGTCGATGCCGAGCGCGAGGCTGGCGCGCGCTGCAGCGTCGGCGTCGGCATGCCGGGTGCGATCTCGCCGCGCAGCGGCCGCGTGTTCAACGCCTACAACACGCCGTTCAATGGGCGCAGGCTCAAGCATGACCTGGAGGAGAAGCTCGGGCGCGAAGTGCGCTTCGAGAACGACGCCAACTGCTTCGCGCTCTCCGAAGCGCTCGACGGGGCGGCGCGCGGCGCAACGGTGGTATTCGGCGCGATCCTCGGCACTGGCGCCGGCGGCGGCATCGTTGTCGACGGGCGCGTGATCCGCGGCCACAACGCGATCGGCGGCGAATGGGGGCACACGCCGCTCCCGTGGATGACGGCGGAGGAGCATCCCGGCCCGCCGTGCTACTGCGGCCGGCGCGGCTGCATCGAACAGTTCGTCGCCGGCCCGGCGCTCAAGCGCGAGATCGCCGCGCGCGGCGAAGAGATCGCCAATGAGATCCACGAGGATCGCCTGGCGCGCGCGTTCTCGATGGTGGTCAATTTCCTCGATCCGGACGTGATCGTGCTCGGCGGCGGGCTCTCGAGCATCGAGCGCCTGTATACGACGGTGCCGCGCCTGCTGCCGAAATACGTGTACGCGCAGACGGTGGACACCGCGCTCGTGCGCGCGACGCACGGCGATGCGAGCGGCGTGCGCGGCGCGGCGATGCTTTGGGCGTGAGCCTCGGTTATTGCCGGGCGCCGGCCGAGGCGAGCGCGCTCGCGCACTGATGGATCGCCAAGCCGGCACGCGAGGGCTCGGCGCGTCGACCCATGAGCAGGTCGTCGAAGTGCTGCTGGAGGTCCTTGCCCAATGCAATGATGCTCTCGACGAACGGCGGGCTCGGTCGGTTACAGCCGTAGCTCCAGGGATTGAAGGCGTACGCCACGCGCACCAGCTCGCGGCGCTCGATACGCGTGATCTCCGCGACGATCAGCACTGGCACCGGGAGTACCACGTCGTGATAGGCGAGCCAGGCCGCCGCGTCCTTCATGATGCCAGTCGACGCGGCACCGAAGCTGCGCGCGCGGCGCTCGACGACGAGACAGTTCTGATGCGCATATTCGCCGCGGCTCGTGTCTTGCGCGAGGTCGAGGCGAAAGAGCACGTTCTCACGCGCGCAAGGCTCGCGCGCCTGCACCCAGTTCGTGCGTGCCGCGGGCGGCTCCAGTACGGTGGTTGCCCACACCGCGCTTTTGAGCCGCTGGCCATCGAGCTGCGCGAGAAAGACGCTCACGATCCGCGCCTCGTCGATGCGCGTCGCCGCGAGCAAGAACTCGCCTTCAGGAAGCGGGATCGCCTTGCCGGCGAGCTCGAACGAGCCGCTAACCACCGTTCCGGTAGGGGCGAGATGCAGACTGTGCGCCGCGCACGTTGTCGCGAAGGCGGCGAGCAGCGCCGGGCTCACCACCGGCGTCCGGATCCACGTCCACATGCGCCACCTCCTAGTCGCGCGCGAGGGCCTTCTTGATGAGCGAGAGGTCGTTCACGAGCTGCTTGAACGCGAGCTCGCGGTCCTCGTCTTCCTGCACGCGCAGCAGCGCCGACGGGTGCAGCGTGGCGAAGACGTACGGCGCAAGCGGGCTCTCGACGAACTGGCCGCGCGAGATGGACACCTTGAAGTCCTTGCCGATCACCGCCTTGGCCGCGGTCGAGCCGAGACACACGATGACGTGCGGCTTCACCGCAGCGATCTCGCCTTCGAGCCACTGGTGGCAGGCGTCGATTTCGCGCTGTGCCGGCGTCTTGTGCAGCCGCCGCTTGCCGCGCAGCTGCCACTTGAAATGCTTCACCGCGTTGGTGACGTAGAGATGCTCGCGATCGACGCCGGCCTCGGTGAGTGCCTTGTCGAGGAGCCTTCCGGCCGGCCCGACGAAGGGCAGGCCCTTCTTGTCCTCCTCGTCGCCCGGCTGCTCGCCGACCAGCATCACGCGCGCGTGGGGGTCGCCGGCGCCGAACACCGTCTGGGTGGCGTTGGCCCAGAGCGTGCAGTTCTGGCAGCCGCGCGCATCCTCGCGCAGCTGCTTCAGGGTCTTGGTCATCGGTCGTTAGAATGCCCGGCTTGAAAAAGATTGCAGTCCTCACGAGCGGCGGTGACGCCCCGGGCATGAACGCCGCCGTGCGCGCCGTGACGCGCGGGGCGCTCGCCCGCAGCTGGGAAGTGTTTGCGGTGCGCAATGGCTTCGCGGGGCTCCTCGGCAACGAGTTCGCCCAGCTCGCCGCGCGCGACGTCGGCGGCATCATCCAGGCGGGCGGCACGGTGCTCGGCAGCGCGCGCTGCCCGGAGTTCGCCGAGGTCGGCGGCCGCGCCGCCGCGATGGCCAACCTGCGCGCGCGCGGCATCGACGCGCTGGTCGTCATCGGCGGCAACGGCTCGCAGGCAGGCTCGGCGAGCCTCTCCCGCGAGGGCTTCGCAGTGGTGGGCGTGCCCTCGACGATCGATAACGATCTCTACGGCAACGACGTCAGCATCGGCTGCGACACGGCGATCAACATCACGCTCGAGGCGATCGACCGGCTGCGCACCACCGCCTCGTCGCACCAGCGCGCCTTCGCCGTCGAGACGATGGGCCGCAACTGCGGCTACATCGCGCTCATGGCCGGCATCGCCGGGGGCGCGGAGGTGATCGCGCTGCCCGAGCACGAGCTCAAGCCCGCCGACGTCGCCGCGCGGCTGAGCGCGGCACGCGAGCGCGGCAAGACGCACGCGCTCGCCGTGATTGCCGAGGGCGCGAAGTGCGGCGTGCACGAGCTGATGGAGTACTACGGCGCGCACCGCCGCTCGATCGGCTTCGACCTGCGCGTGACGCGGCTCGGGCACGTGGTGCGTGGGGGCACGCCGACTGCGGCAGACCGGGTCCTCGCCACGCGGCTCGGCGCCGCGGCGGTGGAGACGCTCGCGAGCGGCAAGCACAGCGTGCTCGTCGGCATGGTGAAGGGCGAGATCGTCACCACGCCGCTCAGCGAAATCGATGGCCGCATGCGCCCGGCGGACGCGACCCTGCTCGAGCTCGCGCGCGTGATGGCGATTTAAGGCGTTCGTCTAGCCTGAGCATGTGATTTAGATGTTGACATGTTATTCACATGTTAGTAGCATATTCACATGTCCAAGATGATCCAGCTTCGCAACGTGCCCGATGAACTGCACCGCCAGCTCAAGGCGCGCGCTGCGCTATCGGGCCTCGCGCTGTCCGACTATCTCATCCGTGAAGTAAAGAAAATCGCCCAGCACCCGACGCCGGACGAAATGCTCGAGCGCTTGCGCCGGCGCGAGCCCTATCGGGGGCGCAGCTCGCCCACCAAGGTCCTGCGTGAGGAGCGCGACAAGCGTTGATCATCGTCGACGCGTCGGCGCTCCTCGAACTGCTTCTTGCGACCCGGCGTGCAGAGGCCGTCGGGGCCCGCGCGCTGGCGGCCGGCGAAACGCTTCACGCGCCGCATTTGCTTGACGTCGAAATCGCACAGACGCTACGCCGGCTGGTCCAGCTCCGCGAGTTGAGCGTGGCAAGGGCGGAGCATGCGCTCCACGACTTCGCGGACTTCATTATCGAGCGGCACGCGCACGGCGCGCTCTTGTCGCGTATGTGGCAGCTTCGAGAGTCTGTAAGCGCCTACGATGCAGCCTACTTAGCTCTCGCAGAAGCGCTCGAGGCCCCACTGCTCACCTGCGACGGCAAGCTCGCCCGCTCGCATGGACACGCTGCGGAGGTCCAGCTGATCAGTTAGCGGCGCCGCGCCTGGTTCATTGCGGTTGGAGCGCGCGGGCGCCGGGTGCATCGGATTCACGCCACTGCCTCCATGAGCTGTACCTGTACTTGTTCGCCGGCCTTCACTGCGCCGCGCTCATGTTCCAGCACGATGAAGCAATTGGCTTCCGCCATCGAGCGCAGGACGCCCGAGCCCTGCTGGCCGGTGGTGCGTACCTTCCACTCAGTCCCGTCTTTGAACAACACGCCGCGCTGATATTCGGTGCGCCCCGGCACCTTGCGGATGTTGTCCGCCGCCTTCGCGCGCAAGAGCGGAATCGCGTAGTCGTCGGTGCGACCGGCGAGGTGCAGGAGCGCATCGCGCACGAACTGGTAGAACGTCACCATCACTGCCACCGGATTTCCCGGCAGGCCGAAGAGCCAGGCGTTGCCGATACGCCCGAAGGCCATTGGCCGGCCCGGGCGCATCGCGATCTTCCAGAAGAGCACTTCACCGAGTTTCGCGAGCAGCGCGCGGATGAAATCAGCCTCGCCGACCGAGACGCCGCCGGTGGTGATGATCGCGTCCGCTTGCGCCGCGCGACGCAGCGCGGCTTCCAGCGCCGCGGGATCATCCCGCACCACCCCGAGATCCGTAATCTCGACCCCAAGGCGCGCGAGCATGCCGTGCAAGGTGTAGCGGTTCGAGTCGTACACCTCGCCCGCTTTCAATTCCTTGCCGATGGAGACGAGCTCATCGCCGGTGGAGAAAAACGCGACGCGGAGCCTCCGCATGACGCGCACTTCGCCGATGCCGAGGGATGCGATCAGGCCGAGCTCCGCCGGTCGTAGGAGTTTGCCGGGCGCGAGAACCGGGACGCCGATCTTGAGGTCCTCGCCGGCGTAGCGCACGTGTTGCGAGCGCTTCTGGCCCGGCGGCACGACGATGCGATTGCCCTCGCGTTTGACCACCTCCTGGATCACCACGGTGTCGGTGCCGGCAGGCATCACCGCGCCGGTCATGATGCGCACGCATTGCCCGAGGCCCACGCTGCCGGCGAAAGGCTTGCCGGCGAGCGCGCTGCCGATCTCGGTAAGCGAGCTTTCGATATCCGCAAACCGCACGGCGTAGCCGTCCATCGCCGAGTTGTCGTGCGCAGGAACGTTGATCGCCGGCACGATCTCCTGCATGAGCACGCGGCCGAGCGCGTCGCGGATCGGCAGCGTCTCGGTCTCACTGAGCGGCGCGATGCAGGCGCGCATCGCCTCGCGCGCCTTGTCCACGTGCAGCGCGTCCGGATCGTAGCCGTCGAGGCAGCTCACGACCTGGGAAATAGGGACAGTCCCTATTTTTCCCGTCATGAGCGGCCGAGCTCCTCGAGCGTGTTGATGTTGCGAAACGCGTCCGCCTCGTCGTCGAACAGCACCTCGACCACCTTGAGCGACGCGTACCAGGCATCGATTTTTCGCCCGCCGCTCGCGAGAAATGCGCGCAGGCTCTCTGCTACCGAGCGGCGCACGAGCGCGAACACGGGATGCGGCTGCTCGCCGGTCTTCGCCACCGCCAGGTCGTTGCTGCCCAAGTCGCTATGCAGGCGCGCCACCAGGTCGGAAGGTAGAAACGGCGAATCGCAGGGCACGGTGACTGCGAGCGGATGCGAAACCGCCGCGAGGCCCGCGTGCAATCCCGCGAGCGGCCCGGCGTAGCCGCCGATCTCGTCGGGCACCACGCGATGGCCGAAGGCCGCGTAGCGCTCGAGGTTCTGGTTCGCGTTGATGACGATGTCATCGACCTGCGGCGCGAGGCGCGCGAGCACGTGCGCGATCATCGGCCGGCCGTGCAGGAGCTGCAAACCCTTGTCGACGCCGCCCATGCGCCGTCCGAGTCCGCCTGCCAAAACGATGCCGCTCACGCCATGCATGCGCCGATTTTACGAGTAAGCTCCGAACGATGAACAGCAACCGCTGGCTCGCGCCGTACATCAACATCGGACACTTCCTCGACCACCTCGCGATGCTTATCTTTCCGACGGTGGTGCTCGCGCTCGCACGCGACTGGGACCGTTCGTACTCGGAGCTGCTGCCGCTCACGCTCGGCGGTTTCATCGCCTTCGGCGCCTTTGCGCTGCCCGCGGGCTGGCTCGCCGATCACTGGAGCCGCTATCGCATGATGCTCGTCTTCTTCTTCGGCATCGGCGCTTCGCTCGTCATCACCGGTTTCGCCAATTCACCGTGGGAGATCGGCGCGGGCCTGACGCTCGTGGGCGTGTTCGCGGCGATCTACCACCCGGTGGGCATCGCCATGCTGGTCGCGGCACCGACGAAGCTCGGCGCCGCGCTCGGCTGGAACGGCCTGTGGGGCAACCTCGGCCTCGCGGCTGCGGCGCTCATCTCCGGTGCCCTGATGGATGTGCTCGGCTGGCGCGCGGCGTTCTTCGTGCCGGGCGCGCTCTGCCTCGCGGCAGGCGTCGGCTTCCTCGGCATGGTGCCCGATCCGGGACCGGTGAAGAAAGGCGCGCGCTCGATCGGCCTGCACATCGACCGGCGCACCATGACGCGCATCTTCACCATCCTGCTCGTCGCCACCGCGTGCGGCGGCATCATCTTCAACTCGACGACCGTGGCGATGCCCAAGGTGTTCGACGAGCGCCTCCGCGAGCTGACGCAGTCGAACTTCGGCGTTGGCGCGCTGGTCGCGTTCGTCTATACGCTGGCGGCGTTCGCGCAGGTCGCGATGGGCGCGATGATCGACCGCTTCGAGCTGCGGCGCCTGATGATCGGCATTGCGCTGGTGCAGATCCCGCTGCTCGCGATCGCGGCGAATCTCCAGGGCTGGGCCATGCTTGCCGCGGCGGTGGCGATGATGCTGGCGGTCTTCGGCCAGATCCCGCTCAACGACGCGATCGTCGGCAAGTACTGCGCGGACGAATACCGCGCGCGTGTGCTGGCCGTGCGCTACGTGATCTCGCTCGGCGTCGCCGCGGTCGGCGTGCCGCTGATCGCGCTTTTGCATCGCACCGAGGGCGGCTTTCGCAACGTCTTCCTGGTTCTGGCAGCGCTCGCCGCGGGAATGCTCGCCGCCTCGCTCTTCTTCCCCGCGCGCCCGGTGGCGAGACCCGTGACGGCCTGAATTCCGATCCAGGGTCGCAATTAATAGAAGGTCTGAATAGTCTCCCCTGCCAAAGCGAGGGGATTTAATTGCTTCGTCGAAAGTCATGGGCTCCCGCTTTCGCGGGAACGATGATTTGCCGCTCGATTAGTTGCGACCCTGGATCGGAATTCAGGCGAGGGCGGTCGGCTGCGGCGTCGTGCGCACGAGGCGCTGCTGGCCGGTGAAGGCGAGATAGTGCTTGCCGCTCGCGCGGCCGAGCATGGTGAGGCCGACCTTGCTGGCGATCTCATGGCCCATCTGCGTGAGGCCCGAGCGTGACACGAGGAACGGGATGCGCATCTGCGCGCACTTGATCACCATCTCGGAAGTGAGCCGCCCGGTGGTGTAGAAGATCTTGTCCGAGCCGTCGATGCCATCGAGCCACATGATGCCGGCGATGGCGTCGACCGCGTTGTGGCGCCCGACGTCCTCGATGAACATCATGATCTCGGCGGCAGCCGGCCCGGTCGTGCGCGCGAGCGCGCAACCGTGCACCGCGCCCGCCTGCTTGTAGATTGTCTCGTGCTTGCGCACCTTCTCGATGAGATCGAAGAGCTGGCTATCCGTGAGCCGCACATCGTCGCGCAGCTTCACCTGGTCGATCTCCTCCATCAGGTCGCCGAACACCGTGCCCTGGCCGCAACCGGTGGTGACGGTGCGCTTGTCCATCTTGTCGCGCAGGTCCTTTTGCTTGCGCGTGGTGACGGCGACCGACTGCGTCTCCCAGTCGACCTGCACCGCCGCAATGTCGTCGACCGCATCCACGAGGCGCTGGTTGCGCAAATACCCGATCGCCAACGCCTCGGGCGCGTGGCCGAGCGTCATCAGCGTGACGATCTCGCGTTTGTCGAGGTAAAGCGTGAGCGGATGCTCGCCCGCGATCGCGGTCGGCACCATCTCGCCGCGCTCGTTGTACGCCTCCACGTCATAGGTAGCCGGCCGCGCGGCGTTGGTCAAAACCGGGCGGTGTTCAGCCGCCAATGTAGGACATCTCCACCTTGCGCAGCTTGGCTGTCTCGCCGGTGCGGATCTCGGAATAGCGGTCGGCGCGGCGCTGCCACACCGCGGCGATCTCGTTCGTGATCTCCTCGTCGGTCGCACCACCGCGCAGGAGGGCCTTTAGGTCGTGGCCCGACTGCGCGAAGAGGCAGGTGAACAGCGAGCCTTCGGTGGAAAGGCGCATGCGCGTGCAGGTCGAGCAGAAGGCCTGCGTGACTGACGAGATGACGCCGATCTCGCCGCTGCCGTCTGCATAGCGCCACCGTTCGGCGACCTCGCCGGCGTAGTTCGCGCCGATCGGCTCGAGCGGCCAGCGCGCCGAGATGCGCTGCACCACTTCGGCCGAGGGGATGACGTCGTCCATGCGCCACGCATTGGTGCTGCCGACGTCCATATACTCGATGAAGCGCACGATGTGCCCGGTGCCGCGCCAGCGCTCGGCCATGCGCACGATGTGCTCGTCGTTGACGCCGCGCTTCACCACCATGTTGACCTTCACCGGTGTCAAGCCTTCGGCGGCGGCGACATCGATCGCCTCGATCACCTTGGCGACCGGGAAATCGGCGTCGTTCATGGCGCGGAAGGTGGCATCGTCGAGCGAGTCGAGGCTGACGGTAACGCGATCGAGACCCGCCTGCTTCAGCGCCCGCGCCTGTTTTGCGAGCAGCGAGCCGTTGGTCGTAAGCGTTAGCTCGGCGCCGAGCGGCGCGAGCATCGCCACCAGGCGCTGCAGATCGCGCCGCACGAGCGGCTCGCCGCCGGTCAGGCGGATCTTGCCCACGCCGAGCTCGACGAAGATCCGGGCGAGGCGCGTGATCTCCTCGAACGACAGGATCGCGCTGTACGGCAGGAACGGATGGTCGGCACCGAACGCCTCGCGCGGCATGCAGTAGACGCAGCGGAAGTTGCAGCGATCGGTGACCGAGATGCGCAGGTCGTGCATCGCGCGGCCGCGTGTGTCCGCGAGCTCGCCGCCGACGAAAGGCGGCGCAGCGACGCGACCCGCGGTCCTGCGATCTTCGATGGGAATGACCTTCTTCATCGTGCTGTTTCTCTAGGGGAAATCATAACAGACGGGGTATATTCGAGGGCTCGTGGAAAAGCCGAGTTTTCCGCTCGCGGTGGTGATGCAGCGCCGGCCGGCGCAGAGCCGCTGGGCCGATGTCGTCTGGGAGCCGCACGGCGTGGTCTCCGGTTACGTGGGCGCGGAGCGGAAGCTCCTCGTCGAGCACGATGCTGTCGTGCAGTGGCTGCATCCGGGATTCAAGCTGGAGCTGCATCGCGACGAGATCGAGGGCTATTACGAGAACGTGGTGACTGCCGATCCGCGGGTGTTCGTGCTCTGGCGCATGGAAGGCGAGGAGGCGCTGCCGCTCGAGGTGACGGCGAGCCGCGACGAGGCGAGCCGCTGGCTCGATGGCGGCCACTCGGTCGACGGCGTGCCGATGCCGCCCGAGATCTACGCCTGGGTCGGCGACTATGTGGAGAAGAATTACCGGCCGGAGCCCAAGAAGCGCATCAAGCCGCGCTCGTTCCAGCATCCGAAGGATCGCGTCTAGTGGCAGAAGAAAAGGAGCCGTTTCTCGCGCGCTGGTCGCGCCTGAAGCGCGAGGCACCCGCGGAGACAAAACCCGACTCGCCCGCGCCCAGCGTTCCACCGGTGGAGAACCTGACGTCGGAGTCGGATTTCGCCGCGTTCATGAATCCGAAGGTGAAGGAGGAGCTGCGGCGGCTGGCGCTGAAGAAGCTCTTCAGCGATCCGCATTTCAACGTGCCGGATCCGTTCGAGCCGTACTCGCGCGACTGGACAGTCGGCGAGCCGATACCCGAGGAGCTGCTCGCGACGCTGAACCAGGCGCGCAGCGTGCTCTTCGCCGAGCAGGATAAGAAGCCGGCCGATGAGCCGGTAGCCCAGAAAGACGAGGGGGAAGCAAAGCCCGATGAGCCTGGAAGGCAAGACACTTAAGGTCTGTAGCTGTAATCGGACCATTGGCGTCGACGCGAAAGCGCTCGCCAAGGCGCTGAAGGCGGGCGAGGCGCTGGCCGTGCACGACCAGCTCTGCCGCAAGGACGCAGGCGCGTTCCAAGCGGCGCTCACCGAGCCCGACGTGATCGTCGCGTGCACGCAGGAGGCGGCGCTCTTCGGCGAGCTCGCGGAGCAGGCGCGATCGAGCGCCAGCCTGAAATTCGTCAACGTGCGCGAGCTCGGCGGCTGGAGCGCCCGCAGCGGAGAGGCCACGCCGAAAATCGCCGCGCTCGTGGCGATGGCGGCGCTGCCCGAGCCGGAACCGGCACCGGCGGTCGAGTTCAAGTCCGGCGGTGATCTCCTCATCGTCGGGCCCGCCGACGCGGCGCTCGACTGGGCCGAGCGCCTCGCGGGCCAGTTGCAGGTCAGCGTGCTGATTACCGGCAAGGGCGGCGAGCTGCCGCTCGAGCGCAGGTATCCCGTGTGGTCGGGGCGGGTGACGAAGCTGCAAGGCTGGCTCGGCGCGTTCGACGTCGAATGGCGCCAGGAAAATCCGATCGACCTCGAGGTCTGCACCCGCTGCAACGCCTGCGTGCGGGCCTGCCCGGAGAGCGCGATCGGCTACGACTACCAGGTCGACATGGACCGGTGCAAGGCGCATCGCCAGTGCGTCGCGGCGTGCGAGGCGATCGGCGCCATCGATTTTTCGCGAGCGGAGCGGGAGCGTAGCGAGCGCTTTGACCTGGTGCTGGATCTCTCGCGCGAGCCGCACATCCGCCTGCAGCAGCTGCCGCAGGGCTATTTCGCGCCGGGCGCCGATCCCCTCGAGCAGGCGCTTGCGGCGCGCGAGCTCGTCGCGCTGGTGGGCGAGTTCGAGAAGCCGCGCTTTTTCCGCTACCGGGAAAAGATCTGTGCGCACAGCCGCTCGGCGAAGGAAGGCTGCAATGCCTGCATCGACGTGTGTTCGAGTGGCGCCATCCGCCCCGACGGCGACCACGTCAAGGTGGAGCCGCATCTCTGCGCCGGCTGCGGCGGCTGCGCCACGGTGTGCCCCTCGGGCGCGATGACCTACGCCTATCCGACGGTGGCGGATCTTGGCATGCGCCTCAAGACGCTGCTCGCCACGTATCGCGATGCGGGCGGCAGGGATGCCTGCCTCCTGTTTCACGATGCGACCGAGGGCCGCGCGGCGGTGCTCTCGCATGGCCGGCACCACGGCTTCCCGGCGCGCGTGATCCCGTTCGAGTGCTTTCACGTCGCCTCCATCGGCATCGACCTCGTGCTGGGCGCGATTGCCTATGGCGCGAGCCAGGTGCGAATTCTGGTTACGGAGAAGGTGGCCGAGAGTTATGTGCAGGCGCTTGAGCGCCAGCTCGGCTACGCGCAGACGATCCTCAGCGCACTCGGCTACGGCGGCGCGCAGGTCGGTGTGCTGCGCATGCTGGACGCGCTATCCGCGCTCGAGCCGGCGGCGACAGTGGCGAAGCCGGCGACGTTCAACCTCTCGCCGGAAAAGCGCACCACGCTCGATTTCGCCATCGACCACCTGGCGAAGCATGCGCCGGAGCCGAAAACCGAAATACCGCTTGCCGCCGGAGCGCCCTACGGCGCGATAACGGTGAACAAGGACCGCTGCACGCTCTGCAAGGCGTGCATCGGCGCGTGTCCCGAGGCCGCGCTTCTCGATTCGCCGGACGCGCCGCGCCTGCGCTTCATCGAGGCGAACTGCGTGCAGTGCGGCCTGTGCGCCAGTACCTGTCCCGAGGATGCGATCCGGCTCGTGGCGCGGCTCACCATCGGCGCGCAGGCGAAGGAGCCGGTGACGCTGCACGAGGCCGAGCCCTACCATTGCGTGCGCTGCGGCAAGCCCTTCGGCACGAAGCAGCTCGTCGACAACATGCTCGGAAAGCTCGCCGGTCACTCGATGTACGCCGGCGCCGGGGCGCTCAAACGGCTGCAGATGTGCGGCGACTGCCGGGTCGTCGACATGATGGAGACAAAGCCGGAAGCGAGCATTTTCGACGTCCCGCGATGAGCGAACCCCTGCGGTTCATGGCGCCGGAAGAGCAGGCGAGGGCGAATTTCTACGGGCTGCTCGCGCGCCTCTATTATTCCGCGCCCGACGCGGCATTCCTTAAGGCGCTCGCCATGGCGGACGAGCTCGATGCTGAGGACGAGACGCTCGCCGCGCGCTGGCGCGAGCTTATCGCTGCGGCCGCGGCGACCGAGGCCGAAGCGGTGCGCGAGGAATACGACGATGCGTTTGTCGGCACCGGCAAGGCGCCGGTAACACTGTACGTCTGTGCCTATTCCATTCGCTACACGAACGAGACGCCGCTTGCCGAGCTACGCGCCGACCTCGCGTCGCTCGGCCTCGCGCGGCGCGAGCAGGCGGGCGAACCTGAAGACCACATCGCCGCGCTCTGCGACACGATGCGCCACCTCATCGCGCAGCAGCAGCGGCCGCTCGAGGAGCAGCAGCGCTTCTTCGAGCGCTGGATCAGGCCGAACTACGAAGCGTTGTGCAGCGCAATAGACGCAAGCGAACGCACTTCGTTTTATCGCCACGTCGCTCACATGGCGAAAGCCTTTTTTTCATTGGAGCAGGCGGCTTTTGAAATGCTCTAGAATCATTTGCGCAAAACTAGATCGACGGAGGATGTAATGAGCGACCGCACGCAGCGACTCAGCCGACGCAATTTCCTGTTGACCTTGGGCGCCGGCGGCGCAGCAACCGCGGCCGCAGTCGTGGCGAGCAAATCGCCTTCCTCCAAACCTCCCGCAGCAACCGACAAGCGTGCGACGCGCGGCTATCAAGCGAGCGCGCACGTGACCAACTACTACCGCACCGCCAAGGTCTGAGGAGGCCGCCATGCTGCTGACTCGCAAAGCGACGGCGAGCGCGGCGCTGGAGCCGCGCGCATTGAATTCACGTTTGTCGCGGGGATTGTCCGGCGTGCTCGCGAAGACGATGGATCGGCGCACGTTCCTCAAGCGCTCCGGCATCGGTGTGGGCGGCGCCGCCGTGGCGGCGCAGCTGCCGTTCAACATCATCGAGCGCGCCGAAGCCAAGGCCGAGACCGGCAAGCTCGAAGTGAAGCGCACGGTGTGCACGCACTGCTCGGTCGGCTGCTCGATCGACGCGGTGACCGAGAACGGCGTCTGGGTGCGGCAGGAGCCGGTGTTCGACTCGCCGCTCAACCTCGGCGCGCACTGCGCCAAAGGCGCTTCGGTGCGCGAGCACGGCATGACGCAGGACTCGCACCGCCTCAAGTACCCGATGAAGCTCGCCGGCGGCAAATGGCAGAAGATCAGCTGGGACCAGGCCTACGACGAGATCTCCAAGAAGCTGCTCGAGATCCGCAACGACAAGGAAAACGGCGGCCCCGACGCGCTCTTCATCGTCGGCTCGTCGAAGCACAACAACGAGCAGGCGCAGCTCCTTTGCAAGTGGGCGCGGCTCTGGGGCACGAACAACACCGACCACCAGGCGCGCATCTGCCACTCGACCACCGTTTCCGGCGTGGCCCAGACCTGGGGCTACGGCGCGATGACCAACTCGTACAACGATGAGCAGAACTCGAAGTCGCTGCTCTTCTTCGGCTCGAACGCCTGCGAGGCGCACCCGGTGTCGATGCTGCACACGCTGCATGCGAAGGAGAACGGCTGCAAGGTCATCGTGGCCGATCCGCGCTTCACGCGCACGGCCGCCAAAGCCGACATGTACGTGCGCACGCGCTCCGGCGGCGATATCGCCTTCCTCTTCGGTGTGCTCTATCACGTGTTCAAGAACGGCTGGGAGGACAAGGAGTACATCCGCAAGCGCGTATATGGCATGGACCAGGTGCGCGAGGAAGTGATGAAGAAGTGGACCCCGGACAAGGTCACCGAGGTCACGGGCGTGCCCGAGGAGCAGGTATTCGAGGTGGCCAAAATCCTCGCCGAAAACCGCCCCGGCTTCATCATCTGGGCGATGGGCCAGACGCAGCACACCAACGCCAATGCGATCGTGCGCGCGTCCAACATCCTGATGCTCGCGCTCGGCAACGTCGGGCGCTCGGGCGGCGGCTGCAACATCTATCGCGGCCACGACAACGTGCAAGGCGCGACCGATATCGGGCCGAACCCGGACACGCTGCCCGGCTACTATCCGGTGGCGGTGCCGGGCTCCTGGTCGCACTGGGCGAAGGTATGGAACGTCGATCTCGACTGGCTGAAGAGCCGCTACGCCTCCGAAGCGCTGATGGCGAAGCCGGGCATGACGGTGTCGCGCTGGATCGATGGCGTGCTCGAGAAGAACGACGCCATCGACCAGGGTCCCAACCTGCGCGCCATCATCTACTGGGGCCATGCGCCCAACTCGCAGACGCGCGGCCTCGAGATGCTGGAAGCGATGAAGAAGCTCGACCTGATGGTGGTGATCGATCCATATCCGTCGGCGAGCGCGGCGATGTTCGCCAAGGTGCGCCAGGATGGCGCGTATCTCTTGCCGGCGGCGACGCAGTTCGAGACCGAAGGCTCGGTGACGGCGTCCAACCGCTCGCTGCAGTGGCGCGAGAGAGTGATCGATCCCCTGTTCGAGTCGCGCAGCGATCAGATGATCATGTATGAGTTCGCGCAGAAGCTCGGCTTCGGCGACCAGTTCCTCGGCAAGAAAGATGGCAAGCAGAACCTGCGCCTCGTGAAGGTGAAAGGCCGCGACGAGCCCTCGATCGAGGACGTGCTGCGCAACGAAGTCAACAAGGGTTGCTGGACCATCGGGTACACCGGCCAGTCGCCCGAGCGGCTGCAGGCGCACATGCGCAACCAGCACGTTTTCGACGTCAAGACTTTGCGCGCCCGGGGTGGGAAAGACGCGAAGACTGGCTACGACTTGACCGGCGACTACTACGGCCTGCCGTGGCCCTGTTACGGCACCGCCGCGATCAAGCATCCCGGCTCGCCGAACCTCTACGACACCTCCAAGCACCCGATGGACGGCGGCATGACGTTCCGCGCGCTCTTCGGCGTCGAGAAAGACGGCGTAAACCTGCTCGCCGAGGACGGGGTAGCCAACAAGGGCAGCGAGATCACCACCGGCTATCCGCAGTTCGATCATGTGCTGCTAAAGAAGCTCGGCTGGTGGGACGACCTCACGGACGAGGAAAAGAAGGAAGCCGAGGGCAAGACCTGGGCGAACGATCTCTCCGGCGGCATTCAGCGTGTGGCGATGAAGCACGGCTGCTGTCCGTTCGGCAACGCCAAGGCGCGCGCGGTGGTCTGGAATTTCCCCGATGCGATCCCGCAGCACCGCGAGCCGCTCTATTCGCCGCGGCCGGATCTGGTCGAGAAGTATCCGACCCACGATGACGTCAAAGTCTTCTGGCGCCTGCCCACGCTCTTCAAGTCGGTACAGCAAAAGGCGGTGAAGGACGAGATGTACAAGAAGTACCCGCTCATCCTCACCTCGGGCCGCATCGTCGAGTACGAGGGCGGGGGCGACGAGACGCGCTCGAACCCCTGGCTCGCCGAGCTGCAGCAGGACAACTACGTCGAGATCAACCCGAAGACGGCTGCCGACCGCAGCATTCGCAACGGCGAGTACGTCTGGGTCTCTACGCCCAGCGGCGCGAAGATCAAGGTGAAGGCCAAGGTGACGGAGGGCATCGGCCCCGACACGGTGTTCGTGCCGTTCCACTTCGCCGGCTGGTGGCAGGGCGAGGACATGCTGCCTTACTACCCCGAGGGCGCGGCGCCGTTCGTGCGCGGTGAGGCGGTGAACACCGCCACCACCTACGGCTACGACCGGGTGACGATGATGCAGGAATCGAAGACCACGCTGTGCCAAGTGGCGAAGGCCTGAGGAGGAAACCATGGCGCGAATGAAATTCCTGTGCGACGCCGAGCGCTGCATCGAGTGCAACGGCTGCGTCACCGCCTGCAAGAACGAGAACGAAGTGCCCTGGGGCGTGAACCGCCGCCGCGTCATCACGCTGAACGACGGCGTGGTCGGCGCGGAGAAGTCGATCTCGGTCGCCTGCATGCACTGCTCGGACGCGCCCTGCATGGCGGTGTGCCCGGTGGATTGCTTCTATCGCACCGACGATGGCGTGGTGCTGCACGACAAGGATCTGTGCATCGGCTGCGGCTACTGCTTCTACGCCTGCCCGTTCGGCGCGCCGCAGTTCCCGCAGGCGGGCGCCTTCGGCCTGCGCGGCAAGATGGACAAGTGCACCTTCTGCGCCGGCGGTCCGGAGCCCGACCGCTCGGAAGCCGAGTTCAAGAAGTACGGCCGCAACCGCCTCGCGGAAGGCAAGCTCCCCGCGTGCGCGGAGATGTGCTCGACCAAGGCGCTGCTCGGCGGCGACGGCGACGTCATCGCGGACATCTATCGCGAGCGCGTGCTGCGTCGCGGCCGCGGCTCCGAGGTGTGGGGCTGGAGCACCGCGTACGGCCTGCCGCCCAAGCCCGGCGCGCAGCCGCCGGCGCCGCAGCAGCCAGCGACGAGCGGCAAGTCATGAAGCTGGCTCTGTTATTGGCAGCGGCGCTGCTCATCGGCGCCTGCGGCGAGAAGGAGCAGGTGGTCGTCTACAAGCAGGGCAAGTACCAAGGCAAGCCCGACACCCGCTCCTGGGAGAACGAGCCGCCGTTAGCGGAGCTGCGCGGCGGCAAATGGACCAAGGGTGATCGCACGAGCTGGGAAGAGGCCGTCAAGCAGCGCCAGCTCGCGCAGAACGAGTACCAGCGCATTAACCGGTAGCTCGGTCCGCACGAGGAGAGAGGATGAGGCTGTTATTCCTGTTGCTGTCGCTGACGCTCGCCGGCGCGGCGCTCGCCCAGCAGGGGCCCGGTCCGATGCCCGAGGATCCGGTCAAGGCGCTCCAGCACCGCCAGGCGGCGCAGCCGGGCAACAACAACGAAGCTTGGCGGGAGGTCCGGTCCGGGGATCCGAAATACACGACCACCACGGTGCGCGGCCGCGAGACCGAGGTGGCGATCCAGTCCTGGGGCGACACGTGGCGGCGCATCCGCAACGGCCCGATGATGTTCTACGGCGGCTGGCTGCTCGTGCTGGTGATTGCCGCGATCCTCGGCCTGTACATGTGGAAAGGGCCGGTGAAGCTGCACGAGCCGCTGAGCGGCCGGAAGATGCGCCGCTTCACGGCGTTCGAGATGACGGTGCACTGGACGACCGCGATCAGCTTCTGCCTGCTCGGCATCTCCGGGCTCATCATGTTCTTCGGCAAGAACGTGCTGCTGCCGGTGATGGGCTACACGCTGTTCGCGTTGCTCACGCAGCTCTCGAAGAACCTGCACAACTTCATCGCGCCGCTTTTCATCGTCTCGGTCGCGGTGATGGTGATCATCTGGCTGCGCGACAACGTTCTCCGCTCCTACGACTGGCAGTGGTTCCGCCGTGCATGGGCCTTCTTCCTGCGGAGCGAACATATTCCGTCAGGGCGCTTCAACGGCGGCGAGAAGGCGTGGTTCTGGGGTGGCGTGCTGCTGCTTTCCATAATCATGAGCACGAGCGGGCTGGTGCTGCTCTTCCCCAACTTCGATCAGACCCGCTGGACGATGCAGCATGCGTGGATCTGGCACGTCACAGCGGCGCTGCTTTATATCGCCGCGGCGTTCGGACACATCTACATGGGCACGATCGGCGTCGAAAACACCTACGGCAACATGCGCCACGGCTATTGCGACGAGACATGGGCCAAGGAGCACCACGAGATCTGGTACCGCGAGGTGAAGTCCGGCCGGCGTGAGCCCGCTGGCGGTGCCGTTCCCGCCGGTGCGCCGCACATGAAGGAGGACGCATGAAGAAGGTGCTCGCAGCCATCGCCGCGGGTGTGATGCTCGGCGTGGGCGCCGCATCGCTTGCCAAGCTGCCGCCCGCGCCGCCGAAGTCCGACACGGAGAAGAAGGCCGAGGCGGACAAGGCCGCCGCCAGCAAGGCGAAGGAAGAGGCGGACCTCGCCAAGGCGCAGGACCGCGCGGTGGCCAACTACAAGAAGAGCCACGCGGCGATGGGCAAGAAGTGAAGCACGCCGTCGGGCTCGCCGTGCTCGCGCTCATGGGTTGCCAGAGCGTGCGGCAGGCGGAAGGTCCGCGCGCGAGCGCGCAGCTGCAGCCGACGACGGGAAATTCGACTACCGGCAATGCGACCTTCTCGCAAGTGGGCGACAAGGTTCACGTCGTCGCCACCGTGAGCGGCCTCAACCCGGGGCAGGAGCACGCCTTTCACATCCACGAAGCGGGCGACTGCAGCGCGCTCGACGGCATGAGCGCGAAGGGGCACTTCAATCCCTACGGCAAGCCGCACGGCAATCCCGCCACGGCGGAGCGTCACGCCGGCGACATGCCGGCGCTCAAGGCCGATGCGAGTGGCAACGCCAGGCTCGACACGACGCTCGACGTGATGAGCGTGAAGCCCGGCCCGGCGAGCGTCGTCGGCCGCGGCCTCATCGTCCACGCGAGCCCCGACGACTACAAGACCCAGCCGACCGGCAATGCGGGCGCGCGCCTCGCGTGCGGAGTGATCAACCCCGTCTAGTCTGATGAGGAGGAGGGGTGGAAGGGGCGCCGCGAGGCGCCCTTTCTTTTTGAATTCCGATCCAGGGTCGCAATTGACCCGTCGTCCTTCCCGCGCAAGCGGGAACCCATAAGGAAGAAAACTGGATCCTCGCTTTCGCGCGGGCGACGACCTGCCTTAATTACGACCCTGGATCGGAATTCGGTCAGGCGCCCTCGACGGCGACGAGCCGGCCGCGCGAGGCGCGCTGGCGCAGCTTGATGAGCGGCGCGTACTCGGGCGAGCGATACCAGCCGAGCGCCTTCTGCATCGTCGCGAATTCGAGCACCACGAGGCGCTTGGGCGCCCAGCCGCCCTCGAGCGGCTCGACGCCGCCGCCGCGCACGATGAAGCGCCCGCCGTGCTGCTGCACGGTGGCCGCGACCTGCTTGCGATAGTCCTCGTACAGCGCGGGATCCGTCACTTCGACTTCTGCGATCACATAAGCCGCCATGGCAGTCTCCTAGTAGGGAAGCAGCAATCGTAGCCCCATGCCGAGCGCGGCCATCATCAGGACGAGCTCGACGAGGCCGCGGTGCAGCGCGAAGGCGAGGAACGCCGCGAGCGCCGCGAGTGCGCCGACCCTGAAGTCGAGCGCGAGCGGATCGAACGCATACCAGCGCAGCGGCCCGGCGCGCGCCTCGGTGACCTGGCCGAAAAGCACGTGCAGCGCGAACCACACGGTGAGATTGAGGATCACCCCGACCACCGCGGCGGTGATCGCGGCGAGCGCACCCGAAAGGCGCTCGTTGCCGCGCAGCTGCTCGACGAAAGGCGCGAGAGCGAAGATCAGCGTCATCGGCGGCACGAACGTCACCCAGGTCGTCATCGCCGCGGCCAGCACGCCCGCCGCGAGCGGCGCGAACGGCGCGGCATCGCGGTAGGCGGCGAGGAAGCCGACGAACTGCGTGACGAGGATCAGCGGCCCGGGCGTCGTCTCGGCGAGCCCGAGCCCATCGACCATCTCCGGCGCGCTCATCCAGTGATAGTTCTCGACGGCCTGCTGCGCCATGTAGGCAAGGAGCGCATATGCGCCGCCGAAGCTCACCACCGCGAGCTTCGAGAAGAACAGGCCGATATCCACGAGCACGTGGCTCGGCCCGAGCACCAGCACGGCCGCCAGCACCGGCAGCCACCACAGCGCGAGCCCGCTCGTCATCGCGAGCGCTGCATGGCGCCACCGCCCGGGCGCGGGCGGCGCCGCTAGCGGCGCGCCGGGCAGGCTGGTGAAGAAGCCGGCGACCGCGGCGGCGAGCACGATGAGCGGGAATGGCACGGCGAGAAAGAAGATGCCGACGAACGCCGCTCCGGCAACGCCGATCAGGAAACGTGTCTTCAGCGCGCGCTTGCCGATGCGAATCAGCGCTTCCACCACGATGATGAGCACGGCTGCCTTGATGCCGTAGAGCGCGCCCTCCACCGCCGGGATGCCGCGGCCGAGCGCGTAGACGATGCTGAGCGCCAGCATGACGAGCGCGCCGGGCAGGACGAACAGGATCCCCGCGGCGAGGCCGCCGCGCGCGCCGTGCAGGAGCCAGCCCGCGTAGGTGGCGAGCTTCTGCGCCTCGGGCCCCGGCAGCATCACGCAGAAGTTGAGCGCATGCAGGAAGCGGCTCTCTTCGATCCAGCGCTTCTCGTCGACCAGCACCCGGTGCATGATCGCGATCTGCCCCGCGGGGCCGCCGAAGCTGATGAAGCCGAGCTTCAGCCAGAAAGCGAGCGCAGCGGAGAAGGCGATCGGCGCGGGCGCGTTGTTTTTCATTGACTGCCGGCAGGCGCTACTCTTTCACATATGGGTGCGATCGCGGAAGGGCTGCGGCGCGTGCTCGAGCTCGATCGCGAGCTGTGGCACATCGTCGCACTGAGTCTTGAGGTGAGCCTCTCGGCGGTGCTCATCGCCACCGCGCTCGGCCTGCCGCTCGGGGCGCTCCTCGCCGTGAAGCGCTTCGCAGGGCGCCGCACCGTGATCGTGCTGCTCAACGCGCTCATGGGCTTGCCGCCCGTGGTGGTAGGACTGCTCATCTATCTGCTGCTCTCGCGCGCCGGGCCGCTCGGCGAGCTGGGACTGCTTTTCACCCCCGGCGCCATGGTCATCGCGCAGTCGGTGCTGGTGCTGCCGATCATCGCGGCGCTCGCGCGCCAGACGCTCGAGGATGCGTGGCGCGAATACGAGGAGCAGCTCCGCTCGCTCGGCGCGCGCGAGCTCGAGGCCGCGTTCACCCTCATCTGGGATGCGCGCTTCTCGCTCGTCACCGCCGTGCTCGCCGGCCTCGGGCGCGCGGCGGCCGAGGTCGGCGCGGTAATGATCGTCGGCGGCAACATCGACGGCGTGACGCGCGTCATGACGACCGCGATCGCGCTCGAGACCTCCAAGGGCGACCTGCCGCTCGCGCTCGGCCTCGGCTTCGTGCTGATCGCGCTGGTGCTCGCCGTCAACGCCGCCGCGCAGCTCATCAAGGAGGCGGCTGTGCGCCGCTACGGATGAGCGCCTCGATCCTGCCGCTCGCGCTGGAAAACGTCTCCTATGCGAGCAACGGACAGCCGATCATTTCCAGCGTGTCGCTTGCGATCGTCGCCGGGCCGAGCACCATCATCCTCGGCGCGAACGGCGCGGGCAAAAGCGTGCTCATGCGCCTGATGCACGGCCTGCTCGCTCCGGCTTCCGGTACGGTCTCATGGCGGGAAAAGGACATGGGGCGCGTGCGGCGGCAGCAGGCGATGGTGTTCCAGCGGCCGGTGATGCTGCGGCGCTCGGCGCTCGCCAACGTCGTCTATGCGCTTGCCGTCGCCGGCGTGCCCGCCGGCGAGCGCGAAGCGCAGGCGCTCGCGGCGCTCGACGAAGTAGGGCTGCGCCATCTCGCGCAGCGGCCGGCGCGCGTGCTCTCGGGCGGCGAGCAGCAGCGCCTTGCGCTCGCGCGCGCCTGGGCGCTGCACCCGGAGGTGCTGTTCCTCGACGAGCCGACCGCCAACCTCGATCCGGGCGCGGTACGCGAGATCGAAACAGTGATCAAGGCCTTTGACGCAGCGGGAACGAAGATCGTCATGGCGACTCACAACCTGGGGCAGGCGCGGCGCCTGGGCGACGAGGTGATCTATCTGCAGGCCGGTCGCGTCATGGAGCGCGCGCCGATCGAGCAGTTTTTCGCCCGCCCGGCGACCGCCGAGGCGGCCGCGTTCATGAAAGGAGAATTACCGTGGGTGTAGCACTCGCCGCGGCGCTGGCCGGCTTCATTACCGTCGCTTCGACGACTTCGACGGAACAATCCGGGCTCTTCAAGCACCTGCTGCCGATATTCGAGAGGAAAACCGGCATCCAGGTGCGGGTGGTCGCCGTGGGCACGGGCCAGGCGCTCGATATCGGCAGGCGCGGCGATGCGGACGTGGTGCTGGTGCATGCGAAACCGCTGGAAGAGAAGTTCATGGCCGAAGGGCAGGGGGTCAAGCGCTACGACGTCATGTACAACGATTTCGTGCTCATCGGCCCCAAGTCCGACCCCGCTCATGTGCAGGGCACGAAGGACGTGGCCGTCGCCTTCCGGAAGATAAAGGAGGCACGGGCGCCGTTTGTCTCGCGGGGCGATCGCAGCGGCACGCACTTCGCCGAGCTCGAGATCTGGCGCCTGGCAGGCATCGACATCGCTCGGGAGAAAGGTGCGTGGTACCGCGACACGGGCCAGGGCATGGGCCCGGCGCTCAACACCGCGGCGGCGATGAACGCCCACATCCTGTCCGATCGCGGCACGTGGCTCTCGTTCAAGAACCGCGGTGACCTCGTCATCGCCGTCGAAGGCGACCGGCGGCTCTACAACCAGTATGGCGTGATGCTCGTCAATCCGGCCAAGCATCCGAATGTAAAAGCGAAGCTCGGCCAGGCGTTCATCGACTGGCTGATCTCGCCGGAAGGCCAGGACGCGATCGCCAGCTATCGCATNNNATGCTCGTCGCGGCGTTCGGCTACGCCACGGTGGGCCATGGCGGCGCCTCGGCCTACCTTGCGGCGCTCGCACTCGGCGGCGTGGCCCCGCCCCAGATGCGACCGATCGCGCTCGTGCTCAACATCCTCGTGTCCGCGATCGGCACCTACAAGTTCTGGCGCGCGGGTTACTTTAACTGGCGGCTTTTCTGGCCCTTCGCGGTTGTCTCCATTCCGCTCGCGTTCCTCGGCGGCGCGATCACGCTGCCCGGACACGCGTACAAGATTCTGGTCGGGGTGGTGCTGATCTATGCCGCCTGGCAGCTCTGGCATAGCGCGCGCGCCGGCGAGGAAATGCGCCCGCTGCGCGAGCCGCCGCTTGTCTGGTCGATGGTGGTCGGCGCCGCGCTCGGGCTCCTCGCCGGCCTCACCGGCGTGGGGGGCGGCATCTTCCTCAGTCCGCTCCTCCTGATGCTCGGCTGGGCGGGCACCAAGCAGACCTCTGCAGTCGCGGCGCCCTTTATCCTCGTGAACTCGATCGCCGGCATCGCCGGCGCATTCACCGTAAGAGCGGCCACGCTGCCGGCGCAGGTGTGGATCCTGGCGGTGGCGGTGCTGATCGGCGGCTGGCTCGGCGCCGAATACGGCAGCCGCCGCTTCGCCAATCCGCTGATCCGCCGCATCCTCGCGGTCGTGCTCGCCGCCGCCGGTGCGAAAATGGTGGCGCTATGAAGGTGTTCGGCTTCGCCGGCTGGTCAGGCAGCGGCAAGACCACGCTCATCGAGAAGCTCATCCCGCGCTTCGCCGGCGCCGGGCTGCGCGTGTCGCTCATCAAGCATGCGCACCATACGTTCGACGTCGACCAGCCGGGAAAGGACTCCTATCGCCACCGCCACGCCGGCGCCGCGGAGGTGCTCGTCACGTCCTCGCGCCGGTGGGTGCTGATGCACGAGCTTCGCGGCGCCGCCGAGCCCTCGTTCGACGCGCAGCTCGCCCGCCTCTCGCCTTGCGACCTCGTGATCGTCGAGGGCTTCAAGCACGCGCCGATCCCGAAGCTCGAGGTCTGGCGCCGCGTGACCGGCGAGCCGCTCTTGCATCCGAACGACCCGCACATCGTCGCCATCGCGAGCGATGTGCCGATCGAAACGCGCCTGCCGCTCCTCGACCTCGACGACGACGCGTCGATCTCCTCGTTCATCCTCGCTCACCTGCGCCTGCAATGAACCAGGGCTTGCTCTCGGTCGACGACGCGCTCGCGCAGATGCTCGCGCGCGCGAGGCCCGTCGCCGATGTCCAGGAGGTGCCGACGCTGGAAGCAAGCGGCCGGGTGCTCGCGCGCGCGCAGCGCTCGACGATGGACGTGCCGCCGCTCGACAACAGCGCCATGGATGGCTACGCCGTGCGCATTGGCGATGGCCTGCGCCTGCGCGTCGCGCAGCGGATCATGGCGGGATCAGTGGGCCGCCCGCTCGAGCCCGGCACTGCCGCGCGCATCTTCACGGGCGCGCCTATCCCGCCGGGCGCGGACGCTGTGGTGATGCAGGAGCATTGCACCGTGGATGGCGACCGCGTGACGATCAACCGGCCGCCCCAGCCCGGCCAATGGATCCGGCGCGTCGCAGCCGACATCCGCGAGGGCGCCGAGATCCTGCCCGCGGGCAAGCGCCTTGCGCCGCAGGACACAGGGCTCGCCGCCTCCGTGGGCATTCGGGCTCTGCCTGTCTACCGAAAGCTCAGGCTCGGCCTCTTCTTCACCGGCGATGAGCTGGTGATGCCCGGCGAGCCGCTCGCGCCGGGTCGCATCTACAACTCGAACCGCTTCACTCTGCGCGGCCTCGCCGAGGCGCACGACTGCGAGCTGCACGATTACGGCATTGTGCCCGACAGCCTCGAGGCGACGCGCGAAGTGCTGCGACGCGCGGCGCGCGAGTGCGATGTGGTGGTGACCTCCGGCGGCGTCTCGGTGGGCGAGGCCGACTTCGTCAAGCCGGCGGTGGAAGCCGAAGGCCAGTTGCTCATGTGGCGCATCGCCATGAAGCCGGGCCGGCCGCTCGCCTTTGGTAGCTTGGGCAGCTCGTTTTTCATCGGCCTGCCGGGCAACCCGGTGTCGAGCTTCGTCACGTTCTTGATCTTCGTGCGCCCCTTCATCCTCAAGGCGCAGGGCGTGGCCGAGGTGACCCCCCGCGCCATCGCCGCGCGCGCGGACTTCGATTGGACCGAGCCCGATACGCGGCGCGAATTCCTGCGCGCGCGCTGGAACCGTGAAGGCGGGCTCGAGCTCTATCCGACGCAGGACTCGGCGGTGCTCACCTCCACCGCGTGGGCCGACGGGCTGATCGACAATCCCGCCGGGCGCGCGATTCGCAAAGGAGAGAGTGTGCGCTTCCTCCCCTACAGCGAGCTCTACCGGTGAAGGTGAAGCTCCTTTTCTTTGCCGCGCTGCGCGAGCAGCTCGGCCGGCCGGCGGAGGAGCTGGAGCTGCCGGCGAACGTCGCCACGGTCGCGGCGCTGCGCGATCATCTGCGCGCGCGCGGCGGCGAATGGGCGCAGGTGTTCGCGCCGAACCGCCCGGTGCGCGCGGCGGTCAACCAGGACATGGTGCAAGCGGAAGCGCGGATCAAGGCGGGCGACGAAGTGGCGTTCTTTCCACCGGTGACCGGCGGATGAAGGTCGCAGTCCAGCGAGAAGATTTCGATCTGGGCGCAGAGGTTCGCGCCATCTCCAAGAACGCAACCATCGGCGCGGTGGCGAGCTTCGTCGGTCTGGTGCGCGACGTGCGCATGACGCTCGAGCATTACCCGGGGATGACCGAGCGCGCCATCCGCAAGATCGTGGAGGAGGCGGCGACGCGCTGGCAGTTGATCGATTGCACGGTGATCCACCGCTACGGGGAGCTCGCGCCGAACGATCAGATCGTGCTGGTCGCTGTGGCAAGCGCGCATCGCGGCGACGCCTTCGCCGCTTGCGAGTTCATCATGGATTACCTTAAGACGCGCGCCCCCTTCTGGAAAAAGGAGCATCGCGCGGGCGGCGCGACGTGGGTGGCGTCGCGCGGGGCCGACGACGAAGCTGCCGACAGGTGGAAGCAAGGCGAGCGCTAAGCCGTCCGGACTAAGCGCCCCTGAGGGGCACGCTAGAGCCACGATCTCCGGCGTCTTTAAATGCCGGGACCATGGAACGGTCTGCCGCCACCAATCACAACGAAACGCACCACGACGAGACTTACCAGGACCTGCTGCAGGCAGTCCGCTGCTTCTGGACACCGCTGGCCGATAAGCCCGAAGAAACGCCCGAGGGGGTGCTCTGCGCGCTGTGGGCGACCGCCTGCGGCGAGCCCGTATCGGTCGACCGCGCGGTGGGCGCGCCGCTGCCGGCGCTCGATAAGGAAAGCCACGAGCGGCTGCGCGAGCTGATCGAGCGCAGGAAGACGGGCGTGCCGCTCGCGCATCTCACGGCGCGCCAGACGTTTCTCGGCCTCGAGATGCTCGCCGGCCCGCAGGCGCTGATCCCGCGCAAGGAGACGGAGATCCTGGGCCGCGCCGCGCTGGCGAAAATCGCCTGCATGGCGCGCGAGCACGGCGAGGTTACCGTGATCGATGTCTGCACGGGTAGCGGCAACCTCGCGCTCGCCTACGCGTACTACGAGCCGCAGGCACGGGTCTATGCGTCGGACCTCCTGCCCGAGGCCGTGGCGCTCGCGCAGCGCAATGTCGAATTCCTGGGGCTTGGCGAGCGCGTGACGATGCGGCTCGGCGACCTGCTCGCGCCGTTCGAGGAGCCGCAATTCGTCGGGCGCTGCGACTTCCTGAGCTGCAACCCGCCTTACATCTCGAGCGCGAAAGTGAAGGAGATGCACCCCGAAATTGCGCGGCACGAGCCCGAGGCGGCCTTCAACGGCGGCGTGTACGGCGTGAGCGTGCTGATGAAGCTCGTGCGCGAATCGCCGCGCTTCCTGCGCCCGGGCGGCTGGCTTGGCCTGGAAGTCGGACATGGGCAGGGCGACGGCATCGCGCGCCAGCTCGCCAAGAATCCCGCCTACGCGGCGGTGGAGACCTACGTGGACGCGGCGGGGGAAGTACGCGCCATCCTGGCGAAGTCAAAGGCCGCCGACTCGGCATGACCAGCGGCGTCGGCACGCTCGGCAAGCGCACGGCGCGGCGGCGCGCCTGGCTGCCGGACTGGTGCCGCCTGCTCTACCGCGATTACCGCCGCTACCGCGTCGCCGGGCGCGGCGCGCTCGGGACGCTGCTGCTTACGCAGGGGCTCTGGGCGAGCGCGGTATACCGCAGCTGCCATGCACTCGTCGACTGGATGCCGCGCGGCCTGCTGCGCTCGGTGGCCAAGACGCTCGCCGCGGTGGCGCAGAAACTGATGGAGATCGTCACCGGCATCTGCCTGCCACGCGACGCCGAGATCGGCGGCGGCCTCTACCTACCCGCCTTCGGCGCCGTCATCCTCGGCCGCGGCTCGATCGGCGAGAACTGCACCATCGAGCAGAACGTGACGCTCGGCATCGCCGGCCGCGGCGCCGACCGCGGCCGGCCGACGATCGGCAACCGCGTGTTCATCGGCGCGGGCGCGATGATCGTCGGCAAGGTGATGATCGGCGACGACGCCTACATCTTCCCCGGCTCCGTGGTGACGCGCTCCGTGCCCGCGCGGGCCGTGGTGATGGGCTATCCGGCGCGCATCGTCTCCTACGACGGCAGCTTCGACCTGATCGCCTACGACGACATGGACCACGATCCGGAGCGCCGCGCTGCGCTCGAGAAGCCGAATTCGGAGCCAGGGTCGTAACTAGCTCCCCGCGAGCGCGCGAGAGCGCTCGTACAGCCAGAAGAATTCCTTGCTATCGCCGGGCCGCGTACCGCGCCAGAGGAGCTGCCAGCCTTCGGCAAGCGCCGGCGCCTGTGCGCGCGGCGTGTGAATGAGGAGCAGCGGGCAGTCCCGCCTGCCGGCCTCGATGCCGGCGAAGTAATGGAACATGGCGCGCTGCGGCTCGGTGAGGTTGCGCGCGCTCACGCATTCGCCTTTTGGTCGCGCGCGCTGCATGTCGGCGATCATGCCGCGATAGCTCTTCGCGTAGTCGAGCCACGGCAGCCATAGCGTCATTGCCAATCCCCAGACGAGCGACAGGCTCGCGAGCCAGCGCACCGGCAGCGAGAGGCGCAGCGCATACAGCCAGAGCGCGGTGATCGCCAGCGCGGCGCCGGTAGCGATCGGACCGAACTGGGGCACGAAGCCCGGCGCCTGTGCCTCAACAAATCCGGGCGTCCAGCCGGCGAGGAACGCAGCCCAGCCGAGCCACAGCACGAGCCCCAGGATGGCGGCGAGCGCCACGGCGAGCACATCGAGCGGCCGAGCGAGCCACGCGGGCACCGATTCGAGCCCGACCGCGGCGAGGAGGGCGAGCGGCACGAGGAGCGGCAGCCCGTAGAGCGTGCGCGCCGAGGAAGCGGCGCTCAGCACCGCGAGCATCACGACGAAGGCGACGGTGGCGAGCTGCACGAGCGGCGAGGCCAGCCGGTCGCGCCACAGCGCCCACAGCGCGAGCGGCCACGCGGGCAAGCCGAACCAGACGAGCGCTTTTGCGTAATGCGCGTGATCGAGCACGCCGCCCAGTCCTGCTTCGCCGGTGAAGCGGCCGACGTTGTTGACCCAGAACCATTCGTCGAAGAGCGCAGGCGACTGCCGGTAGAGGAGCAGCGGCCAGATGAGCGCCCAGGGCAGAAAAGCGAGCAGTGCGGTGAGGAAGCTCCGCGCATAGGCGGAAGTGCGCCATTCGCGGAAGAGCGGCAGCAGGATCGCGATCAGCACGAGCATGCCCGGGCCGAGCAGACCCTTGGAGAGGAATGCGATGCCGGCGCCGGTGCCGACGACGAGGCCCGACGTGCGTGCGAGGCCGTACAGGCCGAGGGCGATGCCGGCCAAGAGCGCGTTGTCAGTAATGAGCTGATGCGCGTGCTGGAGGTAACCCACGCAGCCCGCCAGGACGAGCGGGGCGGCAAGCGGCGACTGACACCAATCCTTTGCCGTGAGATAGGTGAACGCCAGCGTGAGCAGAACGTAGAAGGCGGCGGCGAGGCGAGCGGCATCGTGCAGCGGCAGCAGGTCACCCAAGGCATTGGCGAAAAGCGCCGCGCTCCAGTAGAAAAGCGGCGGCTTCTCGACGAAGGGCTCGCCCGCGAGCGTCGGCACCAACCAGTCGCCGTGCTCGAGGATGTGATAGACGAGGCCGAAGGTGTACGCCTCGTCGGGCTTCCACGGATCGTGGCCCACCAGCCCGAGCGCAATCCACGCCGCGAGCAGGGCGATGCTCGCGAAAGCCTTCACGCCGGCTGCGCCACGACCTTGCGCAATTCGCCGAGCTCGCTTTCGGCGAGCGTTTCCTTCTCCAGCAGCTTCTGCGCCCAGGCCTCGAGTGCCGCCTGATGCTTGCGCAGTATGCCGAGCGCCTTTTCGTACGCGCGCTCGACTATCCCACGCACCGCGACATCGATCTCGCGTGCAGTCTCTTCGCTGTACTCGCGGTGGCCCTGCGGCAGCGGCCCGCCGAGGAAGGGCGCGCGCTCTTCCTCATAGGCGACGTGGCCGAGCCCTTCGACCATGGCGTAGCGCATCACCATGCTGCGCGCGATGTCGGTGACCTTGGCGAGATCATCAGCCGCGCCGGTGGAAAGGTGGCCGAAGATGACGTCCTCCGCCGCGCGCCCGCCGAGCAGCACCGCCATCTTGTTGTCGAGCTCCTCGCGCGTCATGAGGAAGCGGTCTTCGGTCGGCCGCTGGATGGTGTACCCCAGTGCCCCGACGCCGCGCGGGATGATCGAAACCTTGTGCACGGGATCGGTGCCGGGCAGCGCCATCGCCACTATCGCGTGGCCCATCTCGTGGTGCGCGACGATGCGCCGCTCGTGCGGGTTGAGCACGCGGTTTTTTTTCTCCAGTCCGGCGACGATGCGCTCCACCGCCTGCGTGAAGTCGTCCTGCGTCACGGCTTCGCCGCCGCGCCGCGTGGCGAGGAGCGCCGCTTCGTTCACCAGGTTGGCGAGATCCGCGCCGGAAAACCCGGGCGTGAGCGCGGCGACCTGTTCGAGCTCCACGCCGGGCGCAAGCCGTATTTTGCGCACGTGCACCTGCAGGATTGCGAGCCGGCCGCGCTTGTCGGGCCGATCGACCAGCACCTGGCGGTCGAAGCGCCCGGCGCGCAAGAGCGCCGGGTCGAGGATCTCGGGACGGTTCGTCGCCGCGAGCAGCACGAGGCCCGTCATCGGATCGAAGCCGTCCAGCTCCACGAGGAGCTGGTTCAGCGTCTGCTCCTTCTCGTCATGACCGCCGTACGGGCCGGCGCCGCGCGCGCGGCCGAGCGCATCGAGCTCGTCGATGAAGATGATCGCCGGCGCCTTGGCGCGCGCCTGCTCGAAGAGATCGCGCACCCGGGCGGCGCCTACGCCGACGAACATCTCCACGAATTCCGAGCCGGAGATGGAAAAGAACGACACGCCCGCTTCGCCCGCCACGGCGCGCGCGAGGAGGGTTTTCCCGGTGCCCGGCGGCCCGACGAGCAGCACGCCCTTGGGCACGCGCGCGCCCAGGCGCCCGTACTTCTTCGGGTCCCCGAGGAACTCGACCACCTCCTGCAGCTCGGCCTTCGCCTCGTCCACCCCCGCGACGTCGGCGAAGGTGACGCCGGTCTTGTTCTCGACGTAGATCTTGGCGCGGCTCTTGCCGATGCTCATGAAGCCGCCGCCGAGCCCCTGGCTCACCCGCCGCGCGAGGAAGTACCAGACGCCAAAGAATAGGAGCGCCGGCACGATCCAGGACAGCAGATCGCGCATGAACGTGCTCTGGTGCACGCGGGTGTACTTGACGTCGTACTTGTTCAACTGCTCGGCGAGCTGCGGCTCGACGCGGTTGGCGATGGCCACGGTCTTGCCGCCCTGCGGCGTCTTCAGCTTCCCGGTGATGTGCGTGTCGTCGACGACCACCTCGGCGATCTTGCCCTCGGCGAGCAGCTTCTCGAAATCGCTGTAGGGCAGCACCTCGACCGTCTGCGCCCGCTGCCAGGCTTCCTGGATCAGGATCATCGCCAAGAGCGCGAAGACGACGTAGGCGACGTGAAAGCGGGTGCGGCGTTCCATGGGCGCGATTTTCCCTTGAATACTGGGGCCTTGGCCCCATCTTTCCTGAGGGAATCCCGGAAAGGCTTTAGAGGATCAACGAGATGCGATTCGAGAAGTTTACGACCAAGCTGCAGGAGGCGCTCGCCGAGGCGCAGAGCGCGGCACTGGGCAACGACAACCAGTACATCGAGCCGCAGCACTTGCTCGCGGCGCTGGTGAACGACCCGGGTATTTCGGGCCTCGTGGCCAAGGCGGGCGGCAATGCCAACGCGCTGAAGAAGGCGCTCGCCGATTCGATCGCGCGGCTGTCCAAGGTCGAAGGCACGCCGGGCGAAGTGCTGATCGGCCGCGATCTCGCCAATCTCCTCAATGTCGCGGACAAGGAAGCGCAGAGCCGCGGCGACCAGTACATCGCCTCCGAGCTTTTCCTGCTCGCCGCTGCGGGCGACCGCGGCGAGGTCGGCCGCATGCTCAAGCAGGCGGGCATCACCAAGGCGGCGCTCGAAAAGGCGATCGAGGAAGTGCGCGGCGGCGAAAGGGTTTCTTCCCAAAGCGATGAAAGCCAGCGGCAGGCGCTCGCCAAGTACACGCTCGAGCTCACCGAGCGCGCGCGCCAGGGCAAGCTCGATCCGGTGATTGGGCGCGATGACGAGATCCGCCGCTGCATCCAGATCCTGCAGCGGCGCACGAAGAACAATCCCGTGCTCATCGGCGAGCCGGGCGTCGGCAAGACCGCGATCGTCGAGGGCCTGGCGCAGCGCATCGTCAACGGCGAGGTGCCCGAGTCGCTGAAAAACAAGCGCGTGCTCGTGCTCGACATGGCGGCGCTGCTCGCCGGGGCCAAGTACCGCGGCGAGTTCGAAGAGCGGCTGAAGGCCGTTCTGAAAGAGCTGGCGAAGGACGAAGGAAACACCATCGTCTTCATCGACGAGCTGCACACCATGGTCGGCGCGGGCAAGGCCGAAGGGGCGATCGACGCCGGCAACATGCTCAAGCCCGCGCTCGCGCGCGGCGAGCTGCATTGCATCGGCGCCACCACGCTGGACGAGTATCGCAAGTACCTCGAGAAAGACGCCGCGCTCGAGCGTCGCTTCCAGAAGGTGCTCGTCGATGAGCCGAGCGTCGAGGCGACCATCGCCATCCTGCGCGGCCTGCAGGAGCGCTACGAGCTGCACCACGGCGTGGAGATCACCGACCCCGCCATTGTCGCTGCCGCGGAGCTCAGCCATCGCTACATCACCGATCGCTTCCTGCCGGATAAAGCCATCGACCTGATCGACGAGGCCGCGGCGCGCATCAAGATGGAAATCGACTCCAAGCCCGAGGCCATGGATCGCCTCGAGCGGCGCCTGATCCAGCTACGCATCGAGCGCGAGGCGGTGAAGAAGGAGACCGACGAAGCCTCGCGCAAGCGCCTCGAGCTGATCGAGGCCGAGATCAAGCGCCTTGAGCGCGAATACGCAGACCTGGAAGAAGAGTGGAAGGCGGAGAAGGCGCAGGTGCAGGGCAGCCAGCAGATCAAGGAAGAGATCGAGAAGCTGCGCCTGCAGATGGAGGAAGCGAAGCGCAAGGGCGACTGGCAGAAGATGTCGGAGATCCAGTACGGCCGGCTGCCGCAGCTCGAGGCGCAGCTCAAGAACGCGGAGGCAAAGCCCGCGGCGAAGCCGAAGCTCCTGCGCACGCAGGTCGGCGCCGAAGAGATCGCGGAGGTGGTGTCGCGCGCGACCGGCATCCCGGTGTCGAAGATGATGCAGGGTGAGCGCGACAAGCTCATCCAAATGGAACAGAAGCTGCACCAGCGCGTCGTCGGCCAGGACGAGGCGGTGCGCGTGGTGTCGGACGCGATCCGGCGCTCGCGCTCGGGCCTCGCCGATCCCAACCGGCCCTACGGCAGCTTCCTCTTCCTCGGCCCGACGGGCGTCGGCAAGACGGAGCTCTGCAAGGCGCTGGCCGCCTTCCTATTCGACTCCGAGGATCACCTGATCCGCATCGACATGTCCGAGTACATGGAGAAGCACTCGGTGGCGCGCCTCATCGGTGCGCCGCCGGGCTACGTCGGTTATGAGGAAGGCGGGCAGCTCACCGAGCAGGTGCGCAGGAAGCCTTACTCGGTGATTCTCTTCGACGAGATCGAGAAGGCGCATCCCGATGTATTCAACGCGCTTCTCCAGGTACTGGACGAGGGGCGCATGACCGATGGGCAGGGACGCACGGTCGATTTCAAAAACACCGTGCTCGTGATGACCTCCAACCTCGGCTCGCAGATGATCCAGAGCATGGCGGGCAGCGACTACCAGGTGATCAAGCTCGCCGTGATGGGCGAGGTGAAGAGCCAGTTCCGGCCCGAGTTCGTGAACCGCATCGACGAGATCGTGGTGTTCCACGCGCTCGGCGACGAGCACATCAAGCAGATCGCGCGCATCCAGCTCGGCACGCTGAAGGCGCGGCTCGCCAAGATGGATTACGGCTTCGAGATCTCGGACGCCGCGGTGGCGGAGCTCGCCAAGGTCGGCTTCGACCCGGTGTATGGCGCGCGGCCGCTCAAGCGCGCGATCCAGTCCGAGGTCGAGAACCCGCTCGCTAAAGCGATCCTCGAAGGACGCTTCGCGCCGAAGGACACGATCTACGTCGACTGGCGCGGCGGCCGCACGGTGTTCGAGAAGACGCCGCGCAAAGCGGCAGCGTAAACCGAATAGGGGTCAGAGCCCTAAATCGAATGGGGCTCTGACCCCGATTTCATTGCCCGACGAGCTTCGTGAGCGTGGCGTATTCGGCCGTTGAGCCGTGGCCGCCGGCGAAGCGCGCGGGCTCGATGCCGGCGCGCTTGACGGTGTTGACCACCGAAACCATCGCCGGTGTTGCTTTATCGGGGAGCGGCTGGCCCGGGTTCCAGAGATCGGTGACGTAGCCGAGCTTCGCATCCGGTACGTAGACCATCAGCATGCCGCGGGCGTGCGGGTTGTCGGGGATCGTGTACGCGATGACCTGCCGGCCGCTCGAATCGCTCATCACGTGGCTCTCGGGCACTTCGAGGATCGCCACCTGGCTGAAGTCCATTGGCTTCATGTCCGGGTTGCGCGTCATCGGTGCCGCGAGCGCTTTGCGGTAGTGTGGCGCTGCGCCCTGGCCGACGACGAGCACCGCGCCCTCGGCGAGGATCGCGCGCATGCCGCCCGCATGGTCCATGTGGTGATGCGTCAGCACGAGCCAGCGGATCGGCTTGCCGGGGAAGCGCTGCCGCGCGGTGTTAACGACCCACAGCGACTGCGCATCGCTCACCGGCGCATCGACCATGATCAGGTGATCCGCCATCTCGACGAGCAGGCTGTTGTGCGAGCCGCCGACCACGTGGAACACGCCGGGCGCGAGCTCGTTCAGCCGCAGGCTCTGCACCGCACGCGTGTCGAAGCTCGGGTTGTCCGAGTCGAGGTAGGTGCCGATGAACTGCCGGCGTATCACCCATTGATAGGGCACGCTGCCGGTCGCGGGCTTCGCCGCGTCGGCGCGCAAAGTGGCCGGCACTTCGAAGCGCGCGGCATCGATCGGCTGGTTGATGCGCGCCTCGCTGTACTGGATCTCCTGCACGGGGCGGCCATTCAGTTCGTAGCGGCGGTTGAACGGGATGCGGCCCGCGCCGCCGACGTCGCGCCAGTCGCTGTATACGACGTCGTAGGTCACGTCGCCCCAGATGTTGTCGTAATCGAGCGTGCGCGCCACCGCGGGCAGGCCCGATTGCGGATCGAAGCCGACCGTGTAGCCCTCGTAGCTCACCGCCGGATAGGAACGACCGCCGCTCTGCAAATCGAGCGCCGGCTGCACGCGCTGCGGGTTCGCGCGCATCGCGAGGATCAGGCTGTTGATCTGCCCGCGGCGCATCTCGCGCTGTGAGGCGGCGAGACGCAGGCCCGACATCGAATGCGCCGGCGGATTCATCTTCTGGCTTTGCGCGTTGCGGCCGTTCGAGTCCACGCCCAGCACATAGCCCGCTTCCGGCGTCACGATCTCGCTGAACTTGAACGTGCGCGGGCTCGGATAGGCGAATTTGCGCTCCCAGTCGACACGCGTCATGCGCTTCGTGCGGTCGGCCGTGGTGGCGAAGGTCGCCTCGTTGGCGAAGCGCATTTCGCCGTCGGGCACGTCGGACTGCTCGGGCTCCCACTGCTTGGCGGTGCCGCGAATGCTGACGGTCTGCACGGCGGCCCAGCGCTCCCCGCCGATCGCTTCAGCGGCTCGATTGACCAGGCTTTGCTCCTTGGTCGGCTCGGCCGCGCAGCCGGCCAGCGCCAGAACGGAACAGACGACGAGTGCGCGCTTCATGGCTTCCTCCCGGGAGTGATCGCTCAGCGAACAGCGTCAATGTGCCACTATTCCCACGCCGCGTGGGGGTCTGAAAATTGCTGCGCAGCGGCCATGCCGCGAAGCCCGAATCTGACGCGCGCCGATCGCATCGGCTATGTGGTCGGCGGCATCGCGTTGATTGTCTGGGCATTGCGCCGCCCGAGCTGGTCACGGGCGCTGGCGGCGAGCGTGGGCAGCTGGTTCCTCTACCAGGCGTACACAGGCAGCAACCCGATGTTGAAGCCGCTCGGCATCCGCGTGAACCGCGAGCCGGCGCAGCCGCAGCTCGCCGAGACCATCGTCGTGGAGGAAGCGATCACCATCTCGCGCCCGCGAGCCGAGGTCTATGCCTACTTCGCGCGGCCGGAGCACCTGCCGGCGCTCGCCGACGCCGAGGTGGACATCGCGCGCAACGTCGCCGACCAGGAGCTTGCGTGGCGGGGGCTGCGTGGCGAGAAGCTCGCGCATTTCGGCTCGCTCAGCTTCCGCGACGCACCCGGTGGCCGCGGCACCATCGTGGCGGCGCATCTCGAGTACGCGCCGAGCGGCGGCTCGCTCGGCGCGGCGCTCGCGCGCGTAATGGGACGCTCGCCGCAGCGGCTCGTCGCCGATGCGCTGCGCCACGCGCGCGCCATCCTCGAGACGGGCGAAGCCCCGAGCACCAGCGGGCAGCCGAGCGGCCTGCGCTAGCGCGATGCGCGCGCTCTGCTGGCACGACCGGCACGACGTGCGCGTCGAGACGGTGCCGGAGCCGAAGCTCATCAACCCGCGCGACGCGATCGTGCGCGTCACGCTGAGCGCCATCTGCGGCTCGGACCTGCATCTCTACGGCGGCTTCGTGCCCGGGATGGTGAAAGGCGACATCCTCGGGCACGAGTTCATGGGCGAGGTGGTCGAGGTCGGCGCGGCGGTGAAGAACCTGCGCGCCGGCGAGCGCGTCGTGGTGCCGTTTCCGATCGCCTGCGGCAACTGCTTCTTCTGCGCCAAGGGCCTCTTTTCCCTGTGCGAGAACTCCAATCCGAACGCGTGGATGGCGGAGAAGCTCTGGGGCTACTCGCCCTGCGGCATCTACGGCTATTCGCATCTCCTCGGCGGCTACGCCGGCGGGCAGGCGGAATACGTGCGCGTGCCTTACGCGGACGTCGGGCCGCTCAAGGTGCCGGAGGAACTGCGCGATGAGCAGGCGCTTTTCCTCTCCGACATCCTGCCGACCGGCTACATGGCCGCCGAGAACTGCGCGATCGAGCGCGGCGACACGATCGCCGTCTGGGGCTGCGGGCCGGTCGGCCTGCTGGCGATCGCCTCGGCGCTCTTGCTCGGCGCCGAACGGGTGATCGCGATCGATCGCTTTGCCGAGCGGCTGCGCCTCGCCGCGCTCAAGCTCGGCGCCGAGACCATCGATTACTCGGAAGCGAACGTGCTCGAGGCGCTGAAGGAGCTCACCGGCGGCCGCGGTCCCGATGCCTGCATCGACGCGGTGGGCATGGAGGCGCACGCGTACCACAACATCGCGCATGCGTACGATCGGGTGAAGCAGGCGATGATGCTCGAGACCGATCGCCCGACGGCGCTGCGCGAAGCGATCATGGCGTGCCGCAGCGGCGGCACCGTCTCGGTCGCGGGGGTCTACGGCGGCTGGATCGACAAGTTCCCCGCCGGCGCGCTCATGAACCGCTCGCTCACCATCCGTACTGGGCAGACGCACGTGCATCGCTACCTGCGGCCGCTCCTCGAGCGCATCACGAAGGGCGACATCGACCCGAGCTTCGTCATCACCCACCGCATGCCCCTCGACCAGGCGCCGGCCGCCTATCGCATGTTCCGCGACAAGCAGGACGAGTGCATTAAGGTCGTGCTGATGCCCTAATTCGGGGTCAGGGCAACAACTGTCAACGGGCCCGTCGTGCTCGGCGTTGTGGACGCTATGGCTCGACCGCCGCGACTGAGCTTCCCTGGCATAGCACTGCATATCGTGCAGCGCGGGGTCGATCGTCAGCCCTGCTTTAGGGAAGATAGCGACTACCTCGTCTATCTCACATTCCTGGGCGATTTGACTGTGCGCACGCAATGCGCGCTGCACGCGTACTGCTTGATGACAAATCATGTGCATCTGCTCTTGACTCCCGCGGGCGAGCACTCGTGTGCCAAGCTCATGCGCGAGCTCGGACAACGGTATGTGCCGTATTTCAACCGTCGGTACGGCAGGACCGGGACGCTGTGGGAAGGACGCTTTCGCTCCTGCCTCGTCGACTCGGCGCGGTACGTTCTGGTATGCCATCGCTACATCGAGCTGAATCCCGTGCGCGCCGGGATGGTGGCCGCTCCACCGGCTTATCGCTGGTCAAGCCACGCCGGCAATATCGGAGTGCAGGGGAACCGGCTGCTCACGCCGCATTCCGAGTACTTGGCGCTCGGCGCAGATCTCGCGTATCGGCAGGCTGCATATCGAGCACTATTCGAGCAGGGCGACGAGCCGTCGTTTGTCGACGCCGTTCGCGACGCCACGAATGGCGGCTACGCGCTAGTGGGCGAGGAGTTGAAAGCCAAGCTTGCGCAGGCGGGAGTCCGACATCTGGAACGCGTGAAACCGGGACCGCCACGGGCCAAGGTCACGCAAGACCCCATAGCGCACGATATGGGGCTGCAGGGCGAATTGTTGCCCTGACCCCGATGGAGTTGTTGCCCTGACCCCGAATTAGGGCGACGCGTCGTCAGCGAGCGACGAGCGCGAGGCGCGCGTCGCCGGGCGCGGCGGCGCGGATGCGTTTACTGGACTGCAGGAGCTCCTCCCACAGGCCGTCGGTGTCCTTGCGAAATACCATCTCGACATCGGCGTTGAGCACCGTCCACAGGCCGCGGTCGATCTCGCTCTTCAGCTCGCCGGGTCGCCAGCCGACGTAGCCGACGTAATAGCGCGCATCGTTCGGCGTGGATTCGATCACGTGGTCGATGGTGTTGGCGCGGAACGCAAGGTAGAGATCCTTCATGAGCGGCACGGAGCCCGGGCCGGGACTGTCGTGCGCGTGCACCAGGGCGACGAGCGCGCCGCGCGAGAATGGCCCGCCGTAATAAACCGGGTCGAGCACCTTCTTGGACGGCTCGTGCTCCGGGAAGAGGCTGCCGAGGGAGCGCTTCGTCGGCCGGTTGAGGATCACGCCGACGTGGCCGCCGTTCGGCGCGGGCGCCGCGATCAGCACGGTCTGGCGGTAGTCGAGGTCGCGGAACAGCGGATGCGCGACGAGGATCATCGCCTCGTCCTGGGCAGCCGCCGGCGCGGCGAGCGCCGCCGCAGCGAGCGCGAACAACATGCGAAGCACGGAAGTCATGCCGAGCAGTATAGCGAATGGCTCGCGCGCTCGGTGCGCGCGCCGCTCGCCTGCGCGACGAGCTCGGCCCACATTGCCGAGGTGTCGCCGCGGAATGCGAGCGCTTCGGTCGCGCGCAGCACGAACCAGCTCCCGCTCTCGATCTCCGCCTCGAGCTGCCGCGGCGCCCAGCCGGAAAAGCCCGCGTAGAGCCGCAGCGGCGCGCGGCGCTCGGCGATGAGCGCCTCGATCTTCGCCGGGTGCATGGTGAGATAGACGCCGGGCAGCACCGGGAAGGCCGCTTCAGCGGGTGGCGTATCCGAGCGAAACAGCGCGATCAGGACCTCGCGCATCACCGGGCCGCCGAAATAGAGCGGCTCCGTGAAATCCTGAGCGCCGCGCATGCGCGGCGCGGCCTCGGCGAGCTTGAGCGTCGTCGGCCGGTTGAGGATCACGCCCACCGGGTTGCCATCATCGGTGCGCGTCACGAGCAGCACGGTCTCGCTGAAGTTCGGGTCGGGCAGCCCCGGCTTCGCGACGAGCACGATGCCGCTCGGCTGCGCAAGCGCACAGGCGGCCGGGAAGAGCAGCGCGAGAATGAACTGTTTCATCCGGGTGGGCCTATATTCGCAGTATGCAATAGCGGGTGGCTGGCGTGCTTAGCGAACTCGTCCTGCGTTTCCTCGTCGGCGGTGCCGTGGTTTCCGCATTCGCGGTGCTAGGCGACATCTTTCGGCCGAAGAGCTTCTCGGGCATCTTCAACGCGGCGCCCTCGGTGGCGCTGGCGACGCTCGCCCTCACCGCGCTCAAGGAGGATGCGCAGTATCTCGCGCTCGAAGGCCGCTCCATGATTGCGGGGGCGCTCGCGCTCGCCGCGTACTCGCAGCTCACAAGCTGGCTCCTCATGCGGCGCAACTGGCGGGCCGCGTCGGCGTCGCTCGCGTCGCTCGTGGTATGGCTCGCGGTCGCCTTCGCGCTCTGGGCGTGGGTGCTGCGATGATCATCAAGGCGCAGTTTTCGCGGCTCCGGCAGACAAGCGCGCGGGAATGGCTCGTGCGCTTTCTTTTCGGCGGCGTCGTGACCGCGATCACCGGCGTCATCGCCAAGGAGTTCGGTCCGGTCGTCGGCGGCCTGTTCCTCGCCTTCCCCGGGATCTTCCCCGCCGGGGTGACGCTGGTCGAACGCCACGAGAAGGAGAAGAAGCGCGAGGACGGCTACCGCGGCGCGCGGCGCGGGCGCCAAGTCTCGGCGGTGGTGGCGGCCGGCGCCGTCGCCGGCTGCGTCGGACTACTGGGCTTCGGCGGCGCGCTATGGTGGCTCGCGCCGCGGCTTGCGACCTGGCAGATGCTCGCTGTCGCCGTCATCGCCTGGATCGCGCTTTCCGGGCTCGCCTGGATCGTCCGCTTCAGGCTCTGAGCGTGCGGAAAGTGATCGAGTAGCGCAGCTCCTTGGTTGCCGGGATGCTGTGCTGCCATTGCCAGCGTGCGGCGCCCCGCATCTGGTAGGCCGAGCGCGGCGCAAGCTCCAGCGCGAGCGACTTGTCCTTTCCCGCGGGATAGCGGCGCAGTCGCATGCGCGCCCAGCCGCCGAGCGACACGCCGGCGACGCGCTCGTACTCCGGCGCGTCGCGATGCCAGCCGAGCGGCGTGCCCGGCCGGTACTCGGTGACGAGCGCGGTCATGAAGTCGGCCGGCGCGATGCCCATCCAGCGCGCGAGCTTCGCGCGCAGCGGCTCGAGAAACGCCGGAATGGGCGGCGCTTCGCCCAGCCGGTTGGCAGAGAAGTCGTAGTCGTGCCCGAAATAGGCGACGCGGCGTCGTGCGGTGTACTCCTTGTATTTCGCCTGCTCGAGCGGCAGGCGCGCAATCTCGGCGAGGAGTGCGCTTTCTTCCTCCTCGCTCAGGAACTCCGGCTGGTAGACAAAACCTTCCGGGAGGACCGGCGCGGCGGCGCCGAAGAGCTCCGCCTGCTCGGACTTCACCGCGTCATGACGGCGATGAACGCGATGCCGAGCGCGGCCACCGCGACGGCCGCCGCCACCGCGGTGAAGATGAGAACGCGCCGCAGCCGCTCCTCGGCGGCCTGCACCGCCTTTTCGAGCGCGTTCACCGTGTTCTCGAGCTGCGCGGCGAGCTCCTTGATATGCGACGACTGCTGCGAGACCGCGCCCTGCAGCTCGGCGATCTGCTGCTGCACGAGGTCCTGGTTGGCGGCCTCGCGCTTGGTAAATGCGGGCTTGCCCGCGGCAATGATGTCGCCGACGTGGGGGAGGACCGCGCGGAGCGCGGCGTGGAGCCAGCTTGCCATTAGAACCTTAGTCCTGCCGCGGCGCGCAAACGTTCACCGGCAAGATCAGCCCCCCGGCTTCGCCGCCGGCGCCGGCACCGGCGGCTGCGGTGGTGGAACGCTGAACACCGGTCCGCCGCTGTAGGCGAAGTAAAGCCGGCCTTGGCTGTGCGCCACGTACACGCGATGCGCGCGCAGGAAGTCGAGGCCGAGCAGCATGTCGCGCAGGTCCTCGCGCAGGGCAACGCGGCTCCCCGTCTGCGTGCTCGCTATCGAGAGATCGGTAAACCGGATCTCGGGATTGCGGATCATCTCGCCGCCGATGACGAAGCTTTGGAACGCGCCGATCACCCGCGTGGGCGTGTCGGGCGTGACGCCAATCTGCGCGGCGACGAGGCGGCTCACCACCGACCGGCTGGCACCGGAATCGAGCTCGGCAAGCAGTGCCCTGTCGTTCAGCTTTACCGGCACGAGGATCCCCGGCTTCTCGTTATCGATCGCGAGGCTTATTACGTCGGCCGTGCCGCGCGCCCAGTAGGCGAGCGACACATTGCCGCAGTCCTCGGCCTGGAACAGGCGCACCGTGTCGTTCGGCAAATCGAATTCGATGTCCACCTGTTGGAAGAAGTCGTAGCCGAGAAGAAGGGCGTGGTCTTGCCCGAGCTCGCGCTCGCCGAGCACGAGAACGCGCCAGTTGCGGCGCGCTGCCTGGCCGAGCTTCATCTCGTCGAGCACGGTGTATTCGACGTACGTTTCCCCGCCGACGCCGTAGGCGCGGTAGCCGGGTGCCGTCTGCCGCGTGAGACCGAGCCGGTCGGCGGCCGCGCGCAGGATCACGCTGTTCTGCGCGCCGGTGTCGAGCAGGACGCCGATCTTCTGTCCGTTGATCTCGCCGTCGACGATCAAGCGGCCGCTGTGCGGCTTCACGCGCCATTCGCCGATCTGCATCAGCTTGCAGTTCGCAGCGGCGAAGAGCGGCGTGGCGCACACCGCCAGCGCAAGCACGATCAGGACATGGACAGGGCGACCCATTACTCGCTGCAGCATAGCAGGCGCTTATGGCCTGCGCGCTAGCGCATAGATGACATTGGTGGCGACGCGATCGACGCGCCGCGCGGCGAGCGCGCTCATGATCTCTTGCCGCACGTTGCTCGCCACCTCGGCGCCCATCTGCTCGATCGTCCAGCGCAGGCCGCTGCCGAGCGCGATGGTCCAGAAATCGTCCGGCCCGGCGAGCGGCTGGACGCCTTCCTCGGGTATTACCTCGACTTCAGCGACCCCGCCATCGGCGAAAAGCTTGCGGACGGCTTGCGGTGTCGTGATGCGGTCCCAAGGATTGAACGCCGAGTAGAGATCCGGGCGCACGCGCCGCACGGCGTCGAGCCACAGCTCATAGGCTGGTGCGAAGATGCCCGGGCCCCACGTCGTAATCGCAAGCCGGCCGCCGGGACGCACCATGCGCCACAGCTCGGCCACCTGCGCCTCCATGTCGGGAACGAAAAAGATCCCGAACACGCACACCACCGCGTCGAAGAAGCCGTCAGGAAAGCCAAGCGCCGTCATGTCGCCGCGGCGGAACTCGACGCTGTGCAGCCGGGCCGCCGCGGCCTTCGCGCGACCGAGCTTGAGCAGCTCTTCGGCGAGATCCACCGCAATCACGCGGCCGTCAGGGCCCACCGCTTGCGCGGCTGGCAGCGCCGAGGCCCCCGTGCCGCAACACACGTCGAGCACGGCGGCGCCGTGTGCGAGCTTCAGGCGCTCGATAGTGCTCCGGCCGTAGCGCTCCCAGAAGGCAAGCGGTCTCGCGTCGAAGCAATCGGCGGCCGTGTTGTACGTTTTCTCCGCCTTGAGCTTCGCTGCCTGCAATGCGTCGGTCATTGCGATCTTTGCTGCTGGGTGAATCGCCACGACAAGCAGCCGATGGCGAACGCGACCACCGCAAGAAACGCCCAAAAGCCGGCGAAGCTCGCTCCGCCGGAGAGCTGGTCGGGATTGCTGAGCTCGGCCGGCGAAGTGAAGGCGTCGAGCGCAAACCACAGGCAAATGGCGCCGAACAGCACGGCGCAGATCGCCGCGGCCCTGGCCGAAAGCTGCGTGCCGATCATTTCATCAGAGCGGTCGCCGGGCGCACCGCTCTCGCCGGCAGGCTGTCGGGCCGCGGCCAGAGCGAGCAGTCCTCGAAGAAGAGGGCGGCGCGCTCCTTGCCGTGCTCGACCAGCCCGTCGATCAATTGCGCGCTGCGGTCGAGCTTGGACGCATTGTCGAGCTCGCGCGCGAGCTCCACTACGCGGATCGTGATGTGCTTGTACTTCGCGTGCAGCGTGCCGTGCCTTGCGCGCAGGCGATTCACGCGCTCGATGAAGTAGAGCTCCTGCGCGAGCGAGAGATTTCCCGCGAGCTCGTTGCGGCGATCGACGATGTCGCGCACGTTCATCGGCTCCTGCTCGCGGCGCTGCGGATTGATCTGCACGACCCAGATCTCGTCGGGCACCTGCTCGAGGTCGGTGAACTCGCGCACCGGCGGGTTGGTGCTGAAGAGCCCGTCCCAGTAGAGCGCGTTGCCGGCCTTCACCGCGCGGTAGAGGAGCGGCACCGCGGCCGAGGCGACCAGCTCGTCGTAGCTGAGCGTGAGGCCCTCGAACACGGTGCGATCGCCGCTCTGGATGTTGGTCGCGCCGACGAGGAGCTTCGGCAGCGCAGGCCGCGGCGCGGGCAGCCGCTCGAGGCGCAAATGCTTCTCGAGCAAAGCGCGCAGCGTGAACTCGGCGAGCGGCTCGAAGAGGTACGGGCTCATCTCGAGCGTCACCGGCAGCCGGGCGAACCACACGCTCCAGAAGTTCATGGCCGCATCGACCGGCTCTTTCGCCTCGAGGTCGCGCCAGAAACCGGCGAGCCGTGCTCGCGCGTCTTCGATTCCGTCGCTGATGAGTCCCGCCCAGGCGAGCGCGGCGCACATCGCGCCGCCCGACGTGCCGCTCAGCGCGACGAGCTCATAGCGCTCGACGAACTGCGGCTCGAGCAAGCGCGAAAGCAGGCCCGCCGTGAACGCGGCATGGCTGCCGCCGCCCTGGCAGGCGATCGCGATCTTCGGTCTCTCCTCCCGTTTCATGCGCGGCCCGCCACTATGCCACCGCCGCGCCGGGCCGGGGATGCGCATCGCTGAAGGCGTTGACGTTCACGGCCCCGATGCTCATCTGTCCGGGCGCCATAACGTACGCGTAGTTCGCCCCTTTCGCCGGCGCGGCGTCGACCGCGGTGGCGGTCACGCGCTCCATCGCGCCGACCTTGTCCATGTTGCCCTTGATGCCCCACTCATGCTTCTCCTGCGCGACCTTCGCGCAGCTGTATTCTGCCTTCGGCTCGGCCTGGCCCGCCATGACGCGCTGGCCCGACTTCGCGGTGTAGTCCTTGACGGTGAGCCCGCCCATGGTCTGGCAAGCGGCGAGGGCGGCGCCCAAGGCGATGATTGAAATGCGTCGGTACATGTTTTTCTCCCTTTGGTTAGACGGCGTGCGAACTTTTTCTCACTGCGGTTCCTTGCGCTCGGTGAATTCCGGCGGCGCTGGCCTGCCTGCGTTCTCCTCTCTGCGCTTCAATTCACGAGCGCCCGCGAAACTGCAGCCGGCGAGCGCGAAAATGATGAAGGCGGTGAGATGCGCTTCCACTGAGACTGCCCTCCACAAGACGACGACACCGACGACCAGCAGCACGGGCGTCGCAATCATCAAGGCGGGGTAGGCGTACTCGCGCAAGTTGGGCATAGGCCGCCCATCGTAGCCCGGCGGCGCGGGCGGCACGAGCCAACTCTTTCCGCCGCGGCGATTTAACGGCTCAGTTGAACGCCTGGATGCCGGGTTGACGACATGGCGGATCACCCCGAACTCGTCGGAGATGCCATTGCCGCCGAGCATGTCTCTCGCGGTGCGCGCGATGTCGAGTGCCTTGCCGCAGGAATTGCGTTTCATGATGGAAGTGATCTCTACGGATGCCGTGCCCTCGTCCTTCATGCGGCCGAGGCGCAGCACGCCCTGCAGCCCGAGCGTGATCTCGGTCTGCATGTCGGCGAGCTTCTTCTGGATGAGCTGGTTGGCCGCCAAGGGTCGGCCGAACTGCTGGCGCTCGAGGACGTACTGCCGTGCCCGGTGCCAGCAATCCTCCGCCGCGCCGAGCGCGCCCCAGGCGATGCCGTAGCGCGCCGCGTTCAAGCAGGTGAACGGGCCTTTCAGCCCCCGCACTTCGGGAAACACGTTCTCCTCGGGGCAGAAAGCGCCGTCCATCACGACCTCGCCGGTGATCGAGGTGCGCAGCCCCACCTTGCCGTGGATCTTCGGCGCCGAGATTCCCTTGGTGCCTTTCTCCAGCACAAAGCCCCGGATGTCGCCGCTCTCGTCCTTCGCCCAGACGACGAACACGTCGGCGATCGGGGAGTTCGAGATCCACGTCTTGCTTCCCGTCAGGCTGTAGCCGCCCGTCACCTTCTTGGCGCGCGTCTGCATGGAACCGGGGTCGGAGCCGTGGTTCGGCTCGGTGAGGCCGAAGCAGCCGATCCATTCGCCGGTGGCGAGCTTCGGCAGGTATTTTTTGCGCTGCGCCTCGGTGCCGAACTCGTAGATCGGCAGCATGACGAGCGAGGACTGCACGCTCATCATCGAGCGGTAGCCGGAATCGACGCGCTCGATTTCCCGGGCGATGAGCCCATAGCCCACATAGTTGAGGCCCGGCCCGCCGTAGTCGGATGGAATCGTCGGCCCGAGCATGCCGAGCTGGCCCATCTCGCGGAAGATCGCCGGGTCGGTGCTCTCGGCTCGGAAGGCTTGCAGCACGCGCGGCGCGAGCTTGCCTTGCGCATAGGCGTGCGCCGCGTCGCGCACCATGCGCTCCTCCTGCGTGAGCTGCTGCTCGAGGAGCAGCGGATCGTCCCAGACGAATTCGGCTTTGGGTTTCTTGATCGGCGCATTCATTACTGCACCCGTTCGAGGATCACGGCGAGGCCCTGGCCCACGCCGATGCAAAGCGACACCGCGGCGTAGCGCGCGCCAGACTGCTGCATTTCGCGCGCCACCGTCAGCGCGAGCCGCGCGCCGGAGGCGCCGAGCGGGTGGCCGATGGCGATGGCGCCGCCGTTGGGGTTGACCCGCGGGTCTTTGAGATCGACGCCCAGCAGCTTGAGGCAGCCGAGCACCTGGCTCGCGAACGCCTCGTTGATCTCGATGATGTCCATGTCCGCGAGCTTGAGCCCGGCGCGCTCGAGCGCGCGCGGAATCGCATACGCGGGCCCGACGCCCATGATGCGCGGCTCCACGCCCGCGCTCGCGGCGGCGCGGATGCGCGCCAGCGGCTTCTTGCCCTTGCGCTCGCCCCACTTGCGGCTGCCGATCAGGAGCGCCGCGGCGCCGTCGTTCACGCCGGAGGCGTTGCCCGCCGTGACCACGCCACCTTCGAAGAGCGGCTTCAGCTTGGCGAGCGCTTCCATGGTGCTGTCGCGGCGCGGGTGCTCGTCGGCGCTGAGCTCCTCCGGCGCGGAATCCTTCTTCCGGGAAGGCAAGGCGACCGGCATGATTTCGCCCGCGTAGAACCCCTCCTTCTCGGCGGTCGCGTATTTCTGCTGCGAGCCAAGCGCGAATTCGTCGGACTGCTCGCGCGTGATGCCGAAGTCCTTCGCCACGTTGTCCCCGGTCTCGGGCATCGAGTGGCTGCCGTACTGCTTGATGAAGCGTCGGGCTTGCTGATCACGTACGGCGCGCGGCTCATGCTTTCGACGCCGCCGGCGATGTAGAGCTCGCCCTCGCCGCAGGTGATGGCGCGCGAGGCGTCGACCACGGCCTGCAGGCCGCTCGCGCACAGGCGGTTGACCGTGCAGCCCGGCGTCGTCGGCGGCAGGCCCGCGAGCAGCGCGGCGAAACGCGCGACGTTGCGGTTGTCTTCGCCCGCCTGGTTGACGCAGCCGAGCACCACGTCGCTCAGCTCGGCCGGGTCGATCTTGTTGCGCGCGACCACTTCCCTGATGACATCGCCGGCGAGATCGTCCGGGCGCAGGCCCGCGAGCTTGCCGGCGTGGCGGCCGATGGGACTGCGCAGTCCGTCGTAGAGATAGGCGTCGAGCATTTCAGTTCTCCGGGGTAAGGAGCGATGCGCCGAGCCCGGCGCGCCGGCGCAGCCACGGGCTTGGCCGGTAGCGCGGCTCCTGGTAGAGCTCGTGCATCGCCTGCAGGATGGCGAGGATGCGCCTTGCGCCCAGCGCGTCGCCCATGGCGAGAGGACCCTTCGGGTAGCCGAGGCCGAGCATCACCGCGCGGTCGAGATCTTCCGGCGTAGCAATGCGCATCTGTGCAATGTCGCAGCCGACGTTGACGATGTGCGCGACCACGCGCTGGGCGACGAAGCCCGGCGAGTCGTTGATCACCGAGACCGGCACGCCGTCTGCGGCGAGCAGGGCGTGCGCGGTGTCCCTGACTTCTCTCCTGGTCAGAGGATTCACCATCAGCGTGCGGCGCTTGGTAAAGCCGAACAGTGGATCTACGGCTACCGTGCGCGACGCATCGAGGCCTTGCTCGAGCGCAGCGGCGCTCGCATCGAGGCCAAGCGGCGCGACGAAGCAGACGCTCTCGGGCGTGGGCTTGAGCTCGAGCTTCGCGCCGAGATCCATGAGCAGCTCCTTCAGCTCCGGCACCGCCCACACGGCGGCGGGCTTTGCCTTCGGCGCCGGCGCCTCGGGCGGCATCTGCAGCTCGGGCGCGTACGTATACCAGCCGCGCCCGCTCTTGCGGCCATGCAAGCCGGCGGCGACCCGCGGCTCGGCGATGAACGAGGGCTTGTACTTCGGCTCCTGGAAATACTGCTCGTACATCGACTTCATCACTGCGACGTTGACGTCGAGGCCGACAAGATCCATCAGGCCGAAGGGCCCGAGCCGGAAGCCCGCCGCGTCGACCAGGATGCGGTCGATGGTGGCGAAGTCGGCGATGCCTTCGGCGTAGATGCGCAGCGCCTCGGGGACGAACGCGCGCCCGGCGTGATTGACGACGAAGCCTGGCGTGTCCTTGCAGCGGATCGGCGTATGGCCGTAGCGCTTGGCGAGCGCGGCGAGCGCCTCGCTGACCCACGGCTCGGTGAGTACGCCGTCGACGACTTCCACGATTTTCATCACCGGCACCGGGTTGAAGAAGTGGTAGCCCGCGACGCGGCCGGGGCGCTTGCATACGGCAGCCATGGCAGTGACGGAGAGCGACGAGGTGTTGCTCGCGAGGATGCACTCGTCGCTCACGATCGCTTCCAGCTCGGAAAAGAGCGTGCGCTTGGCGACGAGGTCCTCGACGATCGCTTCGATCACCAGGTGGCAGGGCGCGAACGCCGACAGGCCCGGCACCCCTTCGATGCGCCGCGCGATCGCGTGCGGATCGTCGATGCGTCCCTTTTCGGCGAGCCGCGCGAGCGCCTGCGCGATTGAATCGAGCCCGCGCTGCGCGGCGCCGGGCTGCGCGTCGTAGAGGAGCGTCCTCACGCCGCATTGCGCAAGCACCTGCGCGATGCCGCGGCCCATGGTGCCGGCGCCGGCGACACCGGCGGTGAGATCGCTGCGGGAGACATCAAGCATGGAGGCGGGGCGGTTATTCTAGCCGCGCCCTGCTCGCTATAATCGCCGCCCGGAGGAGGAGGATGCGCGCAATAGCTACATTCGCGAGCATCGTGCTCGCCGCTCTCGCAGCGACGGCGGCGGCGCAGCCATTTCCGGCGAAGCCGATCACCCTCATCTGCCCGTGGCCGCCCGGCGGCACGACCGACACGCACCTGCGCAAGTTCGCCGAGGTGGCAGCCAAATATCTTGGCCAGCCGGTGCTTGTCGAGAACAAGCCCGGCGGCGGCGGCATGGTGGGCCCCGCGCAAATGGCGCGGCTCGCGCGCCCCGACGGCTATACCGTGTCGCAGCTCCCGATCACCGCGTTTCGCCTGCCGCACCAGCGCGCGGTCGACTGGGACGCGCTCAACGACTTCACCTACATCATCGGCATCACCGGCTACACGTTCGGCATCGTGGTGCGCGCCGACTCGCCGCTGAAGAGCCTGCGCGAGCTCCTCGACTATGCGCGCGCCAATCCGGGACAGCTCGCCTATGCCACGCCCGGCGCCGGGACGTCGCCGCATCTCCTGATGGAGGAGGTTGCCCTCAAGGCGGGGGTCAAGGTGCTGCAGGTGCCGTACAAGGGCTTCGCCGAAGGCGCGCAGGCGCTGCTCGGTGGACACGTGATGGCGCTCTCGGACTCCACCGGCTGGGGGCGCTTCGTCGACGCGGGACAGATGCGGCTCCTCGTCACGTTCGGCGAGAAGCGTACCAAGTGGAACGCGCCGACGGCGCGCGAGCTCGGCTACGACATCGTCTCGTATTCACCCTATGGCATCGTCGGCCCGAAGGGCATGGCGCCGCAGGTGGTGCGCACGCTGCACGATGCCTTCAAGAAGACGCTGGACGATCCCGAGCATATGAAGACGCTGGCGCAGCTCGACCAGGTGTACTGGTACCGCTCGAGCGCCGACTACGCGCGCTGGGCCGCCGAGACGCTCGCCGCCGAACGTGCGACCATAGAGCGCGTCGGGCTGCTCGGGAAGGGGAATTAGAATGGGAGGACGGCCATGAAGTACCGCAAGATCCTGCTCGCGTACAACGGCTCCCACGAAGGAAAGCGCGCGCTGCTTGAATGCGCGGACCTCGCGAGCTTCCTCGGCGCGCAAACGCATTTGCTTGCCGTGGCGAGCATGCCGCCCAGCCTCTTTCTCACCGAGGGCTTCGTGCCCGAGGAGCTGCTCGAGGAGGAGAAGAAGCGCACGCAGGCGATCCTCGACGAGGGCATTCGCACGCTGCGCGAGCGCGGATTCAACGCCACCGGCCAGCTCGCGGTCGGCGAGCCGGTGGAAGAGATCTGCCGCTTCGCCAAGAGCCTCGGCGTGGATCTCGTCGTCGTCGGCCATAACCAGCACACTTCGTTCGCCGCACGCTGGTGGAAAGGCTCCGTGGGCGCGACGCTCCTCGACTATGCCCCCTGCAGCATCCTCATCGCGCTATCTAGGACGTAAATGATCAAAGGCAGGCTGGAAGACGACCGGATGCTCACCGGTCGGGGGAAGTATGTTTCCGATTGGAATCTGCCGGGACAGGCGTACGGCCACTTCGTGCGCTCGGATCGCGCGCACGCGGACATCGTTTCGCTCGACGTGGCCGCCGCGCGCGCCCAACCCGGCGTCATCGCCGTCATCACCGGCGAGGACATTCGCGCCGCGCTCAAGTCGCTGCCGTGCGCGCTGCCCGTCAAGGGTCGCGGCGGCATGGAGCTCATCCACCCAGGCCGCCCGGCGCTCGCGCAGGGCCGTGTGCGCTTCACCGGCGAGCCCGTGGCGCTGGTCGTCGCGCAAAGCGCCGTAGCCGCTCAGGATGCAGCCGAGCTCCTCAACATCGAATACCGCGACCGCCCGGCGCTGATCAGTGCCGCCGAAGCGCTAAAGCCCGATTCGCCGCTCGTGCACGACAGCGTGCCGGGCAACATCGTGCTGGATTACGAATCGGGCGACGACGCGGGCTCGAAGGCGGCGTTCGCGAAAGCGGCGCGCACCATCGAGCTGGAAGTCGACATCTCGCGCGTGGTCGGCAATCCCATGGAGCCGCGCGCCTGCCTCGCGCACTGGGACGCGCGCGCCGAGATGTATCACCTCTACACGTGTACGCAGGGCGCGCCGATCATGAGGAACCAGCTCTCGGCGGTGCTCGGCGTGCCGCCGGAGAAGATCCGCGTGATTGCCGAAGAAGTAGGCGGCGGCTTTGGCGTGCGCTTCAACGTCTACCCCGAGTACTGCGCCGCGCTTTTCGCCGCGAAGAAGCTCGGCCGCCCGGTGAAATGGACCGGCACGCGGAGCGAGGTGTTCCTCGCCGACGAGCAGGCGCGAGGGGTGCGCTCGCGCGGCGCGCTGGCAGTTGATTCCCAGGGAAAGATTCTGGGCATGCGCTTCGACATGCTCGCGGATCTGGGCGCGTATCTCGCGCCCACCGGCCCGTTCATCAATACCATCGGCATCGTCAACTGCCTGTCCGGCGTCTACGACGTCCCCGCGGCCTATGCCCGCATTCGCCTCGCGCTGACGAACACCGCGCCGATGGCCGCCTATCGCGGCGCCGGCCGGCCGATCATGTCGTATGCGCTCGAGCGCCTGGTCGAGCACGCGGCGCACGAGCTCGGGCTGGATCCCGCCGAGTTTCGGCGCCGGAACTTCATCCGCCAATTCCCCTACCGCATCGCCGCCGGCTTCGAGTACGACTCCGGCGACTTCGAGGGCGTGATGAAAAAGGCGCTGGCGGCGGCGGACTGGCGTGGTTTCGCTGCACGCAAAGCCGAAAGCGAGCGCAGAGGCAAGCTGCGTGGCCGCGGCATGGCGACGTATATCGAAGCGACCGGAGCGGGCTTCGCGCCGCAGGACCAGATCGAGCTGCGCTGGGGCGGCGAAGGCGAGCTCACCATCTACGCGCCGACGCACAACCACGGGCAGGGGCATGAGACGACCTATGCGCAGCTCGTCTCCGGCGTGCTCGGCATACCGATGGAGACAATCCGACTGCGCACGGCCGGGCCGGAGTTCTACCTCACCGGCAACGCAACCGGCGGGTCGCGCTCGCTGCTCGCGGTGGGCGGCGTGGTCTACCTCGGCGCGCAGGAGCTGGTGAAGAAAGGCATGGCGCTCGCCGCGGAGGCGCTCGAGGCGGCGCAGGCGGACATCGAGTTCGCGGCGGGCGAATACCGCATCAAGGGCACCGATCGGCGCATCTCGATCCAGCAACTGGCGGCAAAGCACCCGGGCGCGATGGATCTCGCCTACGCCAACAAGTTCGGCGCGTGCTTCCCGAACGGTTGCCACATCGCGGAGCTTGAGATCACGCCCGAGACGGGCGAGGCGCAGATCGTGTCCTACGTCGCCTGCGATGATGCGGGCAACATCATCAATCACCAGATCGTCGAGGGGCAGCTGCAGGGCGGCATCGCGCAGGGCGCGGGGCAGGCGTTCACCGAGCTCGCGGTCTACGACGAGGCGGGCCAGCTCCTCACCGGCAGCTTCATGGACTACGCGATGCCGCGGCCGGGCGAGGTCGCGGGACTGAAGCTCCTCGAGCACCCGGTGCCGACCAAGCTGAATCCCCTGGGCGCGAAAGGCGTGGGCGAAGCGGGTGTTACGGGGTCGCTGCCGGCGCTGATGAACGCGGTGGTCGATGCCTTGCGACAAGCGGGCGTGAAGCATTTCGAGATGCCGGCGACGCCGCGCCGGCTATGGGAGGCCCTCCAGGCGGCGCATCGCAAGGCCGCCTAGAACGCCGCAACATCGCCGCCATGGACCTGCGCCGGGGGTGGCGGCTCTTCTCGATCGCGCCGCTGCTTCTCATCGTGATCGGCATCGCCGGCTACTTCTTCGGCGAGGAGGCGGCGCGCGGCGAAATCTACGCCGAGCTCGCCACGCTGATCGGGCCGGACGGCGCACACGCCGTGCAAGGACTCGTGGCCGCGGCGCGCAAGCCGCAAAGCGGCGTGCTCGCCATGGTGCTCGGCACGGCGCTTTTGATCGGCGGAGCGTCGAGCGTGTTCGGCGAGCTGCAGAACGCGCTCGATCGCATCTGGCGGGCGCCCGCGCGCGAGAAGGCGAAAGGCTGGTGGACGCTGCTGCGCACGCGCGTGCTTTCGTTCGGCATGATCCTCGGCATCGCGTTCCTCCTCATGGTGTCGCTCGTGTTGTCGGCAGCGATCTCGGCGCTCGGTCGCTGGTGGGGATTGCATGTCATCGACGTGCTGGTGAGCTTCGTGCTGACGACGCTCCTCTTCGCCATGATCTACAAGATCATGCCGCGCGTGCGCATCGCCTGGCGCGACGTGTGGGTAGGCGCGGCGATCACCGCGGCGCTCTTCGCGGCGGGCAAGTGGGCGATCGGGCTCTACATCGGAAAATCGAGCGTCACCTCGGCATTCGGCGCCGCCGGGTCGCTCGTCGTCGTGATGGTGTGGGTTTACTACTCGGCGCAGATCTTCCTGCTCGGGGCCGAATTCACGCGCCTCTTCGCCGCGGAGCGCGGCTCGCGCGCCACGGCGCTGGCGCCCGGCACCCCGAGCGCGATCCGTGTGCAGAGCGCGGCGAACGCGCCGGTGATCACACCCGCGCGGCCCGGGCGGGCGATTGCCAAGCTGGGCGCGGCGCTTGCTCTAGGCGTCGGTGCGAGCCTCGGCGTCAATTTCTGGCGGCGGCGCTAAACTAGGAGTGCTCATGAGACACGACGACGACCCGCCGCCGCGCAAGCCCTCGAGCTGGAGCGCGGCCATTGCGCAGCTTCCCGGCTTTCCCGAGGAGGCGAAGCCGAAGCTGCCGCCGATCGCCGACGGCAAGGCGCGCGCAGTCACATCCGGCATGTCGGACGAGGACGAGCCGAGCGAGCCGCCGCGGACGTAATACCATTGGAGGAGTTCGGGCTCCGTCCCCGAACTCCTCTGCATGGAGCGCATCCTCACAACCCACGTCGGCAGCCTGATCCGGCCGCCGGCGCTGCTGGAATTCATCCGCGCGCGGCAAAAGCGCGAGCCCTACGACCGCGCCGCGTACGAGCGCTGCCTCGCGCAATCCGTGAAGGACGTGGTGCGCCGGCAGGTCGAGCTCGGCATCGACGGGCCGAGCGACGGCGAGTTCGGCAAAGCGATCAGCTGGTCGCAGTACGCGCTCGAGCGGCTCTCGGGCTTCGAGCGCCGGCCGGTCGCGCCCGGCGCGAACCCGTTCGCGCGCGGCGCCGATCGCGCGCGCTTCGCCGAGTTCTACGCCGAGCTCGACTCGGCCGAAGGCCCGCCGGCGAGTGCCGGCGCGAGCGGTACGCTGGCGGTGTGCGTGGGGCCGATCGAGTACACCGGGCAGGAGGAGCTCAACCGCGACATCGCCAACTTCAAGGCGGCGCTCGCGGCGGCGGGCGCAAAGCAGGGCTTCCTGCCGGTGGCGGCGCCGGCGAGCGTCATCCCGGACCGCAAGAACGAGTACTACGCGAGCGACGAGGAATGCGTGCGCGCGATCGGCCGCGCCATGCGCACGGAATACCAGGCGATCGTGAACGCCGGCCTCTATCTGCAGCTGGACGATGCGCGCCTCGCCGTGACCTACGATCGCATGGTGCCGCCGGCGAGCTTCGCCGACTACCGACGCTGGGTGGAAATGCACGTCGAGGTGCTGAACGAGGCGCTCGCCGGCATTGCGCCGGAGCGCGTGCGCTATCACGTGTGCTGGGGCAGCTGGCCGGGACCGCACAGCACCGATGTGCCGCTGAAGGACGTGGTCGATCTCATCCTGCAGGTGAATGCAGGCGCCTATCTCATCGAGGGCGCGAACCCGCGCCATGAGCACGAGTGGCGCGTATGGCAGAGCGTCAAGCTCCCGGCTGGAAAGAAGCTGGTGCCGGGCGTCATCAGCCACGCGACCAACATCGTCGAGCATCCGGAGCTCGTCGCCGAGCGCCTCGTGCGCATTGCGCGGCTGGTCGGCCGCGAGAACGTGATGGCGGGCACCGACTGCGGCTTCGCCCAAGGGCCCTTCCACCGCCGCGTGCATCCGACGATCATGTGGGCAAAGCTCGAGGCGCTGGTCGCCGGCGCCCGCCTTGCCACCGAAGAGCTTTACTCGAGGAGAGCGCCATGAACCATGTCTACAAGACCATCGAACTCACCGGCTCTTCGCCGCAGGGAGTGGAGCAGGCGATCGCGAACGCCGTCGCCAAGGCGGCAAGCACGCTGCACAACCTGCGCTGGTTCCAAGTGACAGATACGCGCGGCGAGATCGAAGGCGGCAAGGTGGCGCACTGGCAGGTGACGATGAAGGTGGGCTTCACGCTCGACTGATGAAGGTACTGGTGCTCGGTGCCGGCGTGATCGGCGTCACCTCCGCGTGGTACCTCGCCAAGGCGGGCCACGAAGTGACGCTCATCGACCGGCACGACGCCGCCGGCGAGGAGACGTCATTCGCCAACGGCGGCCAGATCTCCGTCTCGCACGCGCAGCCCTGGGCGAACCCGCAGGTGCCGGCGAAGCTCCTGCGCTGGCTCGGGCGCGAGGATGCGCCGTTGCTTTTCCGGCTGCGCGCCGACCTGCATCAGTGGCGCTGGGGGCTCGCCTTCCTGCGCGAATGCACCGCCGCGCGGCATCGGCACAACACACGCCAGCTCGTCACGCTCGGCCTCTACAGCCGCGCGAGCCTTCAGGCGCTGCGCGCCGAGACCGGCATCGAGTACGATCAGCTCACCTGCGGCATCCTGCACTTCTATACGAGCGAGCGCGAGCTCGGCGCCGCCGGGCGAGCGGCGCGGGTCATGCGCGAGCTCGGCTGCGACATCGAAATGCTCGACGCGCGTCGCTGCGTGGAGATCGAGCCGGCGTTGAAAGGCGTGCCACTCGCCGGCGGCAGCTACTCTGCTACCGACGAGTCGGGCGACGCGCACAAGTTCACCCGGGCGCTCGCGGCGCTTTGCGCACAGCGCGGTGTGCAATTGCGCGCCGCACGCATTGCGGCGCTGCAAGCGCAAGGCGGGCGCATCGCCGGCGTAAGGTTGGAACACGCGACCGACGTGCTGCGAGCGGACGCTTACCTGGTTTGCTTGGGGTCGTACAGTCCGCTCTACCTGCGCCCGCTTGGCATCCGGCTCGCGATTTATCCGCTGAAGGGCTACTCGGTCACGTTGCCGGTGGCGGATGCGAGCCGCGCCTACACGGTGTCGCTTACCGACGATGAGCACAAGCTCGTGTTCTCGCGGCTGGGCGAGCGGCTGCGCATCGCCGGGACGGCGGAGCTCAACGGCTACAACACGGCGTTGAACGAGGTGCGCTGCCGCGCCATCCTGCGCCGAGCGCTCGAGCTCTTTCCGGCCGCGGGAGACCCGGCTCGCGCGCAGTACTGGACGGGCCTGCGGCCCGCGACACCGTCAAACGTGCCTTACGTCGGCGCGACGCGCTATGCGAACCTCTACCTCAACACTGGGCACGGGACGCTCGGCTGGACGCATGCCTGCGGTAGCGGCCGCGCCATCGCCGACATCGTGAGCGGGCGCAGGCCGGAGATCGACTTTGCCTTCACCGGCCTTTCCGCCATCCGGCCTATGGCCTCGGCAGGAGGTAGCGCAACGCCCGCGCGGGTACGCGCGCGTTAATGCGCCATGCTCGGCTGGGCGCTGCGCTTCCTCATGGCCGCCATCGCGGTGGTGCTGATCGCGCACGGCGACGTGGGCGAGGGAGCGTCGCTGATCCTTAAGATCGCGGTAGCCGTGCTGCTCGCGCTCTGCACCGTCTCGCTCTTCGCCGCCTACGGCCGCCGACGCTAAAAAAAAGCGGGCCGCCAGGCCCGCGTTTTACATTAAATCCGGGGAAAGCTACTTCGATTTGCTCGAGCCGGTGGCGGCGCTGCGGTCCTTGTCCTTGTTGCCCGCAACTTTGTCCTTGGCGCTCTTCAGATCCTTCTTCGTCATCACCGCCAGATACTCGGTGCGCGAGAGCTTGCCGTCGCCGTTCTTGTCGGCTTCCTTGAAGCGCTTGGCGAGGTAGGGGTTCTTCGCCGCCTCGGAGCGCGACAGGTAGCCGTCGTTGTTCTTGTCGAGCTTGTTGAAACCCGGGTCGTTCTTCGACTGGTCAGCCGCCAGCGCTGCCCCCATGCCCAGCGCGAGGCCGGACACGCCAATCAGGAGCGTTTTCGCAAACTTCATACAAGTCCTCCAGTTTCCAAGTGGAAAGCAGGAGAAGCGCTGCAGGATTCGTGCCGCGACCGGCATGCCGGCCGGCGGGCTTCAGCGCGGCGTCGCGCCGCAGTTCACGAGGTCCTGGTCCGACATGACCGGCTTGATTTCGCACGGTCCGGTCGGTTTGAGAACGGCCCGGGGCGACTCGAGCGGCGCCCTGACCGCCTGCGGCTTGGGAGCGGCAGCGGGTCCCTGCTTCGCCATGCGTGGCTCTTGCGGCTCCACTACTTGCAAGGCCGGCTTAGCGGGCTCGGCCGGCGGCGTGGCCTCCACCGCCGGAGCGGGTGCGGGCGCCGCCACTGGAGCTGGCTCGGGCGCGGGTGCCGCGGCTGGCGCCGGCTCAGGCGCCGGCGCCTGCGTCACCGCGGGCTGCGTATCAGGCACCTGCTGCACCGTCGTCGGCGGCGTAACGGGCGCCGCCGTGGCGATTTGTGCCGGCTGCCCCACGAACGAGATGTTGTCGCGCTCGAGGTCGTATTGCAGGACGAGCGTCGTGTCGCCCGCCTCGAGGGCGAAGATCGGCTTGCCGGGAGTGGCGATGGCCTGGGACTTCAGCACCTCGTCGCGAATCGCCGGCCGCACTTGCAGCAGCTTTCCCAGCGTGAGATTCACGAGCGCCTGATACACCGTGCGGCTGTTCGCATCCTGCGGCAGCGCGAGCCGTTGGCGCAGCTCCGGCTGCACCACCACGTCATCGCTCAGGATCAGCGGCGCAGCGCCGGTCATGAAGGCGCTCGCGATGTAGGTGCGCGCCTGCTGCTCCGAGGTCTTCGGGGTCGGCTGCTGCGCGAGCGCCGCAGCAGCGCTGAGGGCGAGGAGAAGCGCAGTTGTTCTTTTCATGAGCTGCACGATAGCGCAGAACAGCCCGGCTTGCTTCGGGCCCACTCCGGCCGCCGTGCGGCAAATTCCTCACTTTCCGGTTGCTCGTCATAGGGTCGCCGTAGCACGCGCATCAACCGCTCGAGCGGGCCGGCATCGCCCGCCTCGAGAGCATCGATCGCCTGCTGGGCGAGGTAGTTGCGAAATACGTACTTCGGGTTGACGCTCGCCATGCGCTGCGGCCGATCCGGGCCTTCGGCGCGAGCACGCGCCACGTACCGGCGAAGCCACGCCGCCAGGCGCTCGTGGGCCGCCTGGGCGCCGTAGAAGGCCGGTGCCAGCGGCGCGAGGAGCGCCTCGCCGCTGCCCTCGAGGGGCACTGCGGCGAGGCGGCGGAAGAAGAGTGTGAAATCGGTCTCGGTCTCGGTGAGCGCGACGAGGAGTTCGCGCGCAAGCTCCTCGTCGTCCGTCTGCACCGACGCAAGGCCGAGCTTGGCGGCGAGCGCGCGGCGCCAGCCGTCGTTGAACGCCTCGGCGTAGCGGTTGAGTCCCTCCTCGAGCGCCTCGCGCTCGAGGAGCGGCAGCAGCGCCTCGGCGAGCCGCGCCAGGTTCCACTGCGCGATGGCGGGCTGGTTGCCGTAGCAATAGCGCCGGCCCTGCGCGTCGGTCGTGTTGGGCGTCCACATCGGGTCGTAGCCCTCGAGCCAGCCGTAAGGCCCGTAGTCGATGGTGAGGCCGAGGATCGACATGTTGTCGGTGTTCATCACCCCGTGCACGAAGCCAAGGCGCATCCAGTCGATCATCAGGGCGGCGGTGCGCCGGCAGAGCTCTTGGTACCAGCTCGCGTACGAATGGCCCGGGTAGTGGTGGCGGATTACGTAATCGGCGAGCTGCTTCAGCGCCTCGAGCTCGTTGTTCGCGGCGAGGATCTGGAAGTTGCCGAACCGCACGAACGACGGCGCGACGCGGCACACGATCGCACCGGGCTCGGCTCGCGGGTGGCCGTCGTAGAACATATCGCGGATCACTTCCTCGCCGGTGCCGACGAGCGAGAGCGCGCGCGTGGTCGGTACGCCAAGATGGAACATCGCTTCGCTGCACGCGAATTCGCGCAGCGACGAGCGCAGCACGGCGCGGCCGTCGGCGGTGCGTGAGTAGGGTGTCTTGCCCGCGCCTTTGAGCTCGAGTTCCTGGCGCGAGCCGTCGGTCGCCATCACCTCGGCGAGCGTGATGGCGCGTCCATCGCCGAGCTGCCCGGCCCAGTGGCCGAACTGGTGCCCGCCGTAGCGCGCGGCGTAGGGCTCCATGCCGGCGAGCACGCGATTGCCGGCAAGCACCTCGAGGCCGAGTGCGCTCGGGCGCGCGAGGCCGAGGAGCTCACCCATCGCGTCCGACCAGGCGAGGAGGCGCGGCGTCGCCACCGCCGTGGGCGCAACGCGCGTATAGCAAGCGTTTGCCACTTGGCGCGGCATGTTGACGAGCACAGGATCGCCGGGCAGCTCGTGCACGAACGTGTTCTCGAAGCTCGCGGCGGCGAGATCGATCAATGCTGGGCGGCGCTTGGCAGCGGCGAGAGCCATGGCCAATTATCGCGCGCGGCCGTGCGCACGATGCTTGCTGGTCCGATTTGAGGAGGCCACATGAGGCAGGCTGCGAGGCGCAGCAAATCGGGCAACGCGCCGCGCCGGCTGGTCGGGCGGCAAGCATCCGAAGAACAAGCTTTACGTCGGTGGCACGCCGCCGAAGAAGCGGCGCCACCCGCGCGCCAAGGTGACGCTCTAGAGGACGGTGTCCAGGCGGGCGAGGAGCTCGCCCAGGCGCTCGGGGTTCGGCCGCTCGATGCCGGCGATCCAGTGATAGACCTCGCGCGGCTCCGCATTGAGCAGCATCGCCAGGGCATACAGCGTTCCCATGGTGCGCGAGGCGCGGACGAGCAGGTTGGCGAATTCATTCATTTGCCAGGCCAATGTAGCCCGCCCGCCGGCAGAGATCCTAAGAAATGGTCAGCGCGCGCCAGTCGGGAGGCCCAGGGCGGTGCGCTAGCGCACACACTGCAGCAACCAGCTGTAAATGCGCTCGTCGCCATACGCAGCGCGCGCCGCGCCGACGTGATCTTCGCCACCATCGGTCCATATCCTTTTGTCCGCCGCGCCGAGCGCGAGCGCGCGCCTGAACTCGTGCTTTTGCGCGCGCGCCGCTTCGCCGGCCGAGAGCCATAGCGGCTGCGCCGGCGCCTTGCGCGGCACGCGCGTTGGATCGACCGCCCAGAGCGCCGCCCAGAGATCCGGCTGCGCGAGTCCGAGATCGAAAACGCCGTTGCCGCCGAAGCTAAAGCCGGTGAGATACATGCGTGCCGCCTCTACCGCGTGCTTCACACAAATGCCGGCCACGAGCCCGCGCACGTCATCGGCATGGCGCGCCCAGATGTCGCCTGCCGTCGGCAGCTGCGGCGCGACGATGACGAATTCGCGCTTTGCGATTGCCGCCGCGCTCGGCGCGAGCGGCCCGTGCAGCCGCAACGCGCGCTCGATCGCGTGCGGGGCGGCTTCGCCGTAGCCGTGCAAAAAACAAAGGAGCGGGGCGGGCGTCTTACCGGCGGCGACGGCGAGTAGGTAGCGAAGTCGCAATTTGTGCTCGGCGCAGCGGCCGCACGTACTCCCTGAGGAAGTGGCGCCGCGAGCCGTCGGGAAACTCGACCTCGACGCGCTCGCCGTGAGTGGTGCGCACTCGACCCTCGCCAAAACGCCGCAGCTTCACGGCGTCGCCGGGATGCAGGCTCGGCTTACTCGCGGGCTTCAGCTTGAGCGCCGGTCCGTGCGGCTCGGCGGTGCCCCGGCGCGCGCAGTTGTCGCAGTGCCCGCAGCGATCCCAGGGCGACATCACCGCGAAATAATCGAGGATCGCCCGCCAGCGGCATTTTGCCGACTGCGCGTAAGCAGTCAT
>VBCM01000189.1:11483-42619 GCA_005883675.1 Betaproteobacteria bacterium | reverse complement strand
ACGAGATCACGAGCGCCGATTACAAGCACTTCTATAACGATGGTATCGGCGGCTCCGACAACTACACCACGACCGGCTTCCCGAATTACGACAGCGATGTCTACGGGAACATCGTGCAGGGCGTGATGGATGACGCCCTCGAGATCGAGGGCGGCGACAGGAACGTGCGCGTCTGGAACAACTACCTTGACCAGACGGGCACCGGCGTCGCGAGCACGGTCAACTCTATCGGGCCGCTCTATATCTTCCGCAACGTGTACAACCGCAGCCGCATGCGCTATCTGAAGAGCTACGACCAGGACGATCGCGGGCCGTTCTTCAAGTCCGGCAGCGACACCTCCGTCGGCAACGGCCGCCGCTACGTGTTCCACAACACGTCGCTGCAGCCGACCGATGCGAGCGCGCAGAACGGCCTGGGTGCCGGTAGCGGCCTCCATGGCGCGGGCAGTGTCAATCCGCTCACCAACACCGTGTCCCGCAACAACATCCTCTTCATCTGGAAGTCGGGCTGGGATTCGGTCGACCAGAACGGAGGCTTCGGCAACGACGTCGACTACGATCTGTACAACGGCACGGTCAGCGCCGGCACGGGTGCTGAGGCAGCCGGTGTCAAGGTCACCAGTCCGACGTTCGCCTCGGGCAGCGGCGTGGGCATGAGCGGGATGTACCAGCTCGCGGCTGGATCTGCCGGCTACGGCACGGGGGCTCGCATCCCGAACTTCATCGACATGTACACGACGCCGGACATCGGCGCGCACCAGTCGGGCACGCCGACCATGACGTTCGGCGTGAACGGCCACCGCTAACCAAACCGGGAATCGGCGCCCGCGCAAGCGGGCGCCGCCATCCCGCGGAAGGGAGGAATCATGTGCAAGGCGAAAGGCTTCACGCTGCTCGAGCTGCTCGTCGTCATCGTGATCATCGGGCTGCTCGCCGGCTACGTCGCGCCGCGTTACTTCGGCCAGGTCGGCAAATCGGAAGTGCAGGTGGCGCGCGCGCAGCTCGACTCACTCGAGAAGGCGCTCGACCAGTTCCGGCTCGACAACCGCCACTACCCCACTGCGGAGCAAGGGCTCGACGCGCTGGTGAACAAGCCCGCCGGCGAGGCGGCCTGGGCAGGGCCGTACCTGAAGAAGGCGCTACCCAACGATCCGTGGGGCCACGCCTACCTGTACCGGGTGCCCGGCAGCCGCAGCGAGTACGACCTCTATTCGCTCGGCCGCGACGGCAAGCCCGGCGGCAGCGGCGAGGACGCCGACATCGGTCTGGACCAGCAGGTAACGCTTAACCGCTAAATGCGATTCAACGTCCACGCCCTCGACGCCGCGCAGCAGGTCGTCGCGCTCAGCCTCGAAGCACCGAGCCCGGCGGCGGCGCGCGAGCTCGCGCAGGAACGCGGCCTCTCGGTGTTCAGCGTCGAAGGCGGCAAGCGCGCCCTCGCGCTGCCGCGCCTTGCGCCGAAGAGCGGCTTTCGCACCGGCCTCTTCACGGTGGAGCTGCTCTCGCTGCTCGACGCGGGATTGAACCTCGTCGAGGCGATGCAGACCCTCGCCGAGAAGGAGCCCGAGGGTGAGCGCCAGCAGGTGCTCTCCGGCATGGTGGCAGCGATCAACCGCGGCGAGCCGTTCTCGCAGGCCGTGGCCGCGTTTCCGCGGCACTTCTCGCCGCTCTACGTCGCCACCATCAAGGCAAGCGAGCGCACCGGCAACGTGAAGGAAGCGCTCGGGCGCTACATCGCCTATCAGGACGAGCTCGACCGCGTGAAGAAGAAGGTCGTCTCGGCGAGCATCTACCCCGCCATCCTGATGGTGGTGGGCACGCTCGTCATCGGCTTCCTCATGCTCTACGTGGTGCCGCGCTTCGCGCAGGTCTACGAGGACATGGCCCATACGCTGCCCTTCTTCTCCCAGCTCCTTCTCAGCTTCGGCAGCTTTGTCGGAAAACACGGCTTCTTTATGTTTTCCGTTTTTATTCTCGCCATCGGGGCCGCCGCCTGGGCGCTCTCGCGGCCGGCGGTGCGCGCGGCGCTCAACCGGCGCATCTGGGCGCTGCCTGCGCTCGGCAGCCGCATGAAGACCTATCAGCTCGCGCGGCTTTACCGCACGGCGGGAATGCTGATGCGCGCGGGCATCCCGGCGCTGCGCGCGCTCGAGATGGTCGAGGGGCTCCTCGCGGCGCACCTGCGGCCTCCACTGGTTCACGCCAGAAATCTCATTGAACAAGGCCACCCGATGTCGGCTGCTCTGGGCGCCGCAGGGCTCGCGACGCCGGTCGCGGCGCGCATGATGCTGGTGGGCGAGCGCAGCGGCGACATGGGCCGCATGCTCGGCGAGATCGCCCGCTTCCACGACGACGAGGTGGCGCGCTTCGTCGACTGGTTCACGCGCGCCTTCGAGCCGGTGCTGATGACGCTCCTCGGCCTCGCCGTGGGCGCGGTCGTGGTGCTCATGTACATGCCGATCTTCGAACTTGCAGGGAACATCAAATGAATATCGAAGTGCTCGAGCGCGAGCACGGTGCCGACGTCGTGAAGCACCTTTCGCAGGCGCTGCACATGCCGGCCATGTCGGCTGCCGAGATGGACGCCGCGCAGGCCGCCTTCGACCTCGTGCCCTACGCCGAGGCGACGCGCCGCGGCTGCGTCGCGCTGCGCGGCGACGAAGGCGACATCTACATCGTGCTCGGCAACCCATTCGACCTCGACACGCAGGACTGGCTCGAGGAGCGCCTCGCCGTTCCGTTCCGCTATCGCCTTGCGCTACGCCAGGAAGTCGCCGACTACCTCGCACGCCAGGAAACCGAGATGCGCGCGTTGCAAGGCGCCACCGCCGAGCTGCAAACCGGCGGCGCGGTGAAGGACGCGGCGCAGGACCTCTCCTTCGAAACCATCAGCGAGACCGACAGCCCCGTCGTTCGGCTGGTGGCCTCCACGCTGTACGACGCGATCAAGGCCGGCGCGAGCGATGTGCACCTCGAAACCAACGCCACCGGGCTGACGATCAAGTACCGCATCGACGGTGTGCTGACGCCGGCCGAAACGGTGCCCGGCACGGAAGTCGCCGACCAGGTGATCTCGCGCATCAAGGTCATGTCCGAGCTCGACATCGCCGAGCGCCGCGTGCCGCAGGATGGCCGCTTCAAGGCGCGCCGCGAAGGCCGGGAGATCGACTTCCGCGTCTCGGTGATGCCGAGCGTATTCGGCGAAGACGCCGTGCTGCGGATTCTTGACCGCCGCGCGCTCTCCGATCAGTTGAAAGGGCTCACGCTGGATGCGCTCGGCTTCGACGCCGAGATCATCGGCCGCATGCGGCAACTCTCCGCCGAGCCCTACGGCATGCTGCTCGTGACGGGCCCGACCGGAAGCGGAAAGACCACGTCGTTGTACGCAACGATCACCGAGGTGAACAAAGGGCTGGACAAGATCATCACCATCGAGGATCCGGTCGAGTACCAGCTCCCCGGCGTGCTGCAGATCCCGGTGAACGAGCAGAAGGGCCTCACGTTCGCCCGCGGCCTGCGCTCGATTCTGCGCCACGACCCGGACCGCATCATGGTGGGCGAGATCCGCGACCCGGAGACGGCGGAGATCGCGGTGCAGTCGGCGCTCACCGGACACCTCGTCTACACGACCGTCCATGCGAACAATGCATTCGACGTCCTCGGCCGCTTCATGCACATGGGCGTGGACCCTTACAACCTGGTGTCGGCACTGAATGCGGTGCTGGCCCAGCGCCTAGTGCGCGTCTTCTGCCCTGCCTGCAAGAGCAAAGGCTGCGCCCAGTGCCGCGCGAGCGGGTTCCGCGGCCGCAAGGCGATCGGCGAGCTACTCGTGCTGAACGACGAGCTGCGCGAGCTGATCATCGCCCGCGCCCCGGCCAGAAAACTGAAAGAAGTGGCGCGTGCCGCCGGCACGCTGCCGCTCAGGGAGGCCGCCATGCGGCTTGTTACCAACGGCGAAACCAGCCTCGAGGAGATCAACCGTGTCACTTTTGTGGCGTAACAAGCAGCTGCGCGTCGGGCTCGCCCCGGACCGCATCTACATGAGCGGCGCGCGCGCGATCGAGCTCGCCGCCAACGACGACGGCTCCTGGAACGCGCCGGTAGCGGCGCTCGCGTCCTCGCTGGGCGGCATGAAGGGCGAGGCGGCGGTCGTGCTCGCCGACCAGTTCGTGCGCTACACGCTCCTGCCCTACAACGAGACGCTGAAGACGCGCGAGCAGTGGCTTGCGCTCGCCACCCACCGCTTCAACACCCTGCACGGCCCGCGCGCCGCGGAATGGCAGATCACCGTCACCGAGACCGCGCCGATGGGCGCGCGCCTCGCGTGCGCGGTGGACCGCGCGCTCGTCGCCGAGCTCATGGAGGTGTTCGGAAAAGCGAACATGCGCCTGGTTTCGGTGCAGCCGTTCCTGGTGGTCGCGTTCAATCGCATCCGCAAGACGGTCGGCAACGGCTCCTGCTGGATCGTGGTGGAGGAGCCGGGACGCCTGACGCTCGCCCTCATCCAGCGCGGCATGTGGATCGCGATCCGCAGCCGCCGCGCCGACAGCGGCTGGCGCAATCTGCTGCCCGAGATCCTCGAGCGCGAGAGCGCCTTCCTCGGGCTCGCCGAGCCCGTGACGCGCGTCATCGTGTGCGCGCAGCACGAATTCGATACCGAGATGCACGACGCCTGGCGCGCCGAAGCGATCGCCTACCGCGAGCTCGCGCTCGCCGCGGAGTAAGGACGTGATGCAACGCATCGAGCTCGATTTCATCGGCCGCAGCGCGCGGCTGCGCTGGGGGCCGCGCGTGCTGCTCGCGGCGGCGCTGGGCCTGGCGGGCGACATGGCGGTGAGCTACGTGCAGCTCACGCGCGAGGTGCGCTCGAACGAGGCGATCGTGGCGCGCGCAAAACCGCATCAGAGCGTGCCTGCCGGCTCCGCTGAAGAAGTGGCGCTCGCCCGCGACGCGGTGCAGCGGCTCGGGCTGCCGTGGACGAAGCTCTTCGCCGCGCTCGAGGCCGCGGGCAGCGACCAGGTGGCGCTGCTCGCGATCGAGCCCGACACGAAGAGCGGCACGGTCAAGATCACCGGCGAAAGCAAGGACTATCTCGCGGCGCTCGGCTACGTGCTGACCCTGAGCGAGAACGAGGCGCTCTCGCACGTGCAGCTGCTGCGCCATGAAGTACGGCAGAACGACCCGGAGCATCCGGTCTCGTTTTCCATTTCCGCCGCCTGGAACGAGGTGAAGCGATGATTGCCAAGCAGATGATTGCCAAGCACCTTTACCGCCTGCGCGATGAGCTCGGCGCCATGGGCATCGCGGCAATCGGGCTGTTCTTTGCCGCGGCGCTGTTCGTGGCCTTTGTGCTACAGCCGCTGAAGGAAAAGAACCGCTCGCTCGCCGCGCGCGCCGAGACGCTGAGCGGCGCGGCTGCGTCGGCCGGCAGCCCGAACGAGAAGCTCGCGGCGGTGTATCAGTATCTGGCGAAGCCGGAAGCGACCACCGACTGGCTGGCGAAGCTCTACGCCATCGGCCGCGCCACCGGCGTCGAGCTGCAGTCGGCGAGCTACAAGACGCAAGGCGCGGCCGGCCGCCTCGAGCGCTACGAGATCACGATCCCCGTCACCGCCCGCTACACGCAGATGCGCGAATTCCTGAAGCGCGCGCTCGCCGAGATTCCGGTGCTCTCGCTCGATCAGATCACGCTCAAGCGCGAGCACCGGCGCGAGGGCATGCTGCAGGCGGAGCTGCGCCTCTCGCTCCATATGGTGAAGCCATGAAGCCGATCGTGAAGAAAGTGCTGGGGCTTGTCGTCGTGGTGAGCGCGCTTGCCTCGGTCGTCGCCGGCCGCGAGCAACCCTCGTACCAGCCGGCGCGCAAGAGCGCGGCGCGCACCGACACGCGAGCGCCGGCGGCCGCGGATATCGATCTCGCGAAGCTCGCGGCACGCGCGGACGAGGGTGCGACAACCGATGCCTTCGCGCGGCGCAGCTTCGCGCCGATCGTGCCTGCGGCCGAAGCGCAGCCGCAGGCGCCGGCCAAGCCCACGGCGCCGCCGCTGCCCTTCAAATACCTCGGCCGCATGATCGACGGCGACAAGCTGGAGATCTTCCTCGAGCAGGGACAGGAGTTCATCGCCGTCGAGCCGGGTCAGCGCATCGGCGAATATCGCGTCGACAAGGTCACCGAAGACAAGATCGTCTTCACGTACCTGCCGCTGAAGACGAAGCAGACGCTCGCTCTATGAGAAGAGTCGTCATCCTCATCGCCATCGCGCTCGCCCTCGCCGCTTGCACGAGCGACGAGGCGCTGCGCCAGTCGCGCATTGCGATCGAGGCGGGCAACGAGGAGGAAGGCCTCGCACATCTCGAGCAGGAGCTGAAAGCGCACCCGGACGACACGGAGCTGCGCAACTACTACCTGCGCCACAAGGCAGTAGCGGCGCAGCGCTACCTCGCGCTCGGCGATAACGCCAAGGCTGCCGGTGCGCTCGACCGGGCGGCCGAGGCCTATGCCCGGGCGCTGCGCATCGATCCGGAAAACAAGCGCGCGAAAGCCGGCCTCGACACGCTGAACGCCGACCGCGAGCAGCACCGTACCTCTGGCGAAGCGGCATGAAAGCCCGCGGCTTCACGCTCATCGAGCTCTTGATCACGGTGGCGATCGTGGCGCTCCTCGCCTCGATCGCCGCGCCGCTCGCCGAGCTCACCGTGCAGCGCGGCAAGGAGAAGGATTTGCGCGAAGCACTGCGGGAGATCCGCGGCGCGATCGACGCCTACAAGCGCGCCACCGACGAGGGCGCAATCGAGCGCGCCGCAGATGCGTCCGGCTATCCGCCCACGCTCGCCACGCTCGTCGAGGGCGCGCCGGACAAGCGCAAGCCCGACGGCCCGAAGATCTACTTCCTGCGCCGCGTGCCGGCGGACCCGCTGGGCGGCGAGGACTGGGGCCTGCGCAGTTACGCGAGCTCGGCAGCCGAGCCGCAGCCGGGCAAGGATGTCTACGACGTTTACTCGAAAAGCGACGGCACCGGCTTGAACGGTGTCCCCTACAGGCAATGGTAATGAACAAGTGCAAAGGCTTTACGCTGGTCGAGCTGATGGTCGTGCTCGCGGTCATCGCGCTCCTTCTCTCCGTCGTCGTGCCCGACTACATGGGCAAGATGCGCCGCGCCGAAGAGGCGGTGCTGCAGCAGAACCTCGCGCTCATGCGCGACTCGCTCGACAAGCACTACGCCGATACCGGGAAATATCCGACGTCACTGGAAGAGCTCGTCGCCAAGCATTACCTGCGCTCGATCCCCAAGGACCCGTTCACGCAGAGCGCCGCGACCTGGGTCGCCGTCCCGCCGCAGGACACGCGCAAGGGCAACGTCTGGGACGTGAAAAGCAGCGCCAAGGGCTATGAGCGCTACTGAACTCCGCGAGCGGGCCAAGCTCGCGAATCCTGGCTTTTTCCGAATTCGGGGCCAGGGTCACAATTCGCCGCCTCGCGTGCGCCTGGTTCCCGGGGATAAGCCAGTCGCGAGCCAAAAGCGGGCAGCAGGTTTCACTTATGTCGGTGTGCTCATCGCCGTCGCGCTGATGGGCTTCGGACTCGCCGCCTACGGCGAGCTCTATTCGCACGCCGCGCAGCGCCAGAAGGAAGCGGAGCTCATCTTCATTGGCGGGCAGTTCCGCGATGCGATCGCGAGCTACTACAACAAGAGCCCGGGCGCCAAGGTCTATCCCAAGAAGATCGACGAGCTGCTGGAAGACAATCGCTTCCCCATGGCGCAGCACCACCTGCGCCGCCTCTATCGCGATCCGATGACCGAGAGCACGGACTGGGGATTGGTGGAGGCGCCGGGCGGCGGCTTCATGGGCGTCTACAGCCGCTCTGAGGAAACGCCCATCAAAACAGGCAACTTCGCTGCTGCCGAGCAGGCTTTCGAGGCCGCCGAACATTACACGAAATGGATGTTCACCTATAGTCCGTCCGGACCAGCCCAGAACGTTGCCCAGGCGAAGCCGCGGTAACAAAATTGCTACGTGCGTAGTGCAGCTTCTACGCACGCTCGGACGCTGGCCATCCCGCTGTTAGCAGCCCCGAGGGGGCCAAACATCGTGTCGTCACCGTCTGATCGCCAATCGCAGGAGCAGCACGGAGGGCACGGCTAGCGGCCGTGCCCTCTTCATTTTTGCGGCGGCGATAATCGCCGCGCGATGCCCTTTTCAGCGCGCTGCTATCGCTGGCTCGCCCCCCTGTGCATCGCCGTTGCGGCTCCGGCGGCCGCGCAGCCCGAGGTGCCTTCCTTCGCCGAGCTCGAGGCGACGGGCGCCGTCATCGGCGAGATCCGCGTCGATACCCACAACATCTTCGATCTCAGCGACCCGCACGAGAGCGGCTTCGCCTACCGCGCGGCGAACGCACTGCACATCAAGACGCGTCCCGAGCTGATCCGGCGCTCGCTGCTTTTCAAGAGCGGCGACCGCCTCTCGGTGCGCGTGATCGAGGAGACCGAGCGCCTGATCCGCGCAACCAGCACGGTCTACGACGTCACCATCCGGCCGTTGCGCTACGGCGAAGGCGTCGTCGATCTCGAGGTCGTCACCCGGGACACCTGGACGCTACAGCCCGGCGCGAAGCTGCGCCGCGAGGGCGGCCGCAACTCGGGCGCAGTCAACGTCAAGGAGACGAACCTCGCCGGCACCGGCACGACGCTCGGCTTCGAGCGCTCGGCCACGGTCGATCGCACGGGCAGCTCCGTGCAGCTCTCGCACGACCATCTCTTCGACGGCTGGACCGCCGCGGCGCTCGAGCACTCGAGCTACAACGACGGCTCGAGCGAGTCGCTCTCGCTGTCACATCCGTTCTACGCCCTCGACACGCGCTGGGCGGCCGGCGCGAGCGACGCCAAGTTCAACCGCCTGGACTCGCTCTATGCGGCGGGTGACGTGCTCGCCAAGTACCGCCATCGGCAGGAGATCGCGGAGTTCTACGCCGGCGCTTCGCGCGGGCTCGTGAACGGCTGGGCGCAGCGCTACTCGGCCGGCGTGGACTACCAGTCCGACACTTACGCGCTCGAGCCCGGGCAGCCGCCGCCGCCCTCGCTCTCGCCGGACACGACCCGCGCCGGGCCCTTCCTGCGCTACGAGGTGATCCAGGACGACTTCCTGCCGGTGATGAACCGCGAGCGCATCCGGCGGCCCGAATACTTCACGATGGGACTGCATTCGACGGTGCAGCTCGGCCGGGCGCTCGGCGCCTTCGGCTCGACCGACCAGCCGTGGCTGATGAGCGCATCGTTCACCAAGGGCTTCCGCCTGCCGGCGGGACAGCAGCTTCTCACCGGCGCCTCCTACTCCGGCCAGTACGGCAGCACCACGGGCGATGTGCGCACGACGGGCGCGAGCATGCGCTACTTCCTGCCGCAGACGGGCTCGTTCCTGCTCTACTTCGCCGCGAGCACCGATCTCGTGAGGAGCCCAAACGTCGCCGACGAGCTGCTCCTCGGCGGCGATAGCGGGCTGCGCGGCTATCCGCTGCGCTACCAGCGCGGCACCCACCGACAGCTCTTCAGCGTCGAGGAGCGCTACTACACCGACTGGTATCCGCTACGACTCTTTCGCGTCGGCTTCGCCGTGTACTACGACGTCGGCCGCGCCTGGGACAGCCAGCTCGGCAACCCGAACAACGGCTGGCTCAACGACGTCGGCATCGGGATGCGCGTGCTGAGCGCGCGCTCCTCGTACGGCAACATCCTGCACATCGACCTGGCCTTCCCCGTGCACCGCACTGATCCGAACATCAGGTCGCGGCAGTTCCTCGTGATGACGGCGAAGACGTTCTAGAACGCGACTTCGTAGATCGCCTTCAACACCCACCGATCGGCATTCGCGCTCGTACCGCGGCCAATGCCGACGTTGATATCCGACTTGCCGAGCTTGCCGTCCCAGGCGAGATACGCCGTGCGGCCGCCATCGGCATCGCGGTAAAGCTCCACGCCGTACGCGTTGGTGCCAAAGGCGCGGTATGCGACCTTGGCCGCCGGCGTCGGCCGCGTGCCTCGCTCAGTGCCCGAGAGCGCGCGCTCGAAGCCGGGATTCGCGACGAGGTGCCAGCGCTCGACGTGCCAGCCGACGATGGGAATGATCTCCGCATTCCAGAAGCGTGGCTCGTCGACGCGCGCGTCACGCGCCAGCTCAACGTTGATGCCCCAGTAGAGACCGCGCTCTTCGTCATGCGGTGCGATGTACTGGAGCTCGGCGCGGTAGCCCTCGTTCGCTCCGCGCTGCGTATTGAATGCGAACGGCAACTGCAGGCTAAACTCCCAATCCGGCGCAATGCCGTAGGACCACTCGGGCATCAGGCGCAGCGGGCCTGCGCGGGCCTTGTTGACGTGCGTTTCGAGCGTCTGCCCGCGATAGGCGGCGAGCTCGTCAGTGAAGACTTTGATCTCGTTCGGCGCGGCGCTCGCCGACAGACACGGGCAGGCGAACGCGAACGTCAGCAGCAGATTCTTTTTTATGCCGATGCGCTAGTTTGCCGCAGCGGCGGCGCCGGCGCTCTTGCGTTCGGCGCCCGCAGCCGCCTGACTCTCAGACGGGTTCATGCGCCCCCAGCGGTCGTGCCAGTTGCCGTCGAAGCAGTGCAGGAGCTCGTGGCCGAGCGTGGCGAAGCGTTGCGTGTCCATCTCGCTGCGCGGCATGGGGGCGTAGATCGCGCACACGCGCTGGCCGGCGGCGTCGGTCTGGTTCCACTTCGAGCAGCCGCGGATGGCGAAGAGCTGCGGCTGGCCGCTCAGCTTCTGGCAGGCGGCATGCGCGTCCTCCACCCGGTTCCACACCACGGTGAGGTGATCACCCGCCTGCGGCGGCGTGGTGGCGCACCCGGCGAGCACGGCAAGCGCCGCCCAGGCCACTCGCCTCATGCGAGCAGCAGCCGTCCGACGTCGAGCGCCTCGGCGTACTGCACGCCGACCATGCGGCCGTTCAGGCGGGCGATGTCGCGATGCAGCTCCACGCCGATGCCGCGCTGCTTGAATTGGCTGGCATGCGCCTCGATGGCGCGCATCTTGGTGTCGATGGTCGGCGTGATGTCGACATAGGCGCGCGCATGGAACGCCATCGGAACCGCGCGGCAGGAGATCGGCTGGTAGGTGAAGAAATCGAAATACGCGAGCCGCTGGCTCGACACGCAGGCCTGGTGGACGAGCACGTGGTCGCGGTGGAACTCGGTGGCGCCGTGCGTGAGCATCGCCGCCGGCGCACACTCGCGCACCTCGCGGTCGATCATCGCCACGAGCTCGTAGCTCTTCAGGTCTTCGATGCGCCGCGTGCCGTCGGGCATCAGCACGCGCAGCTCGCAGCCGAGGATGCCGGCGGCGCGCTCCGCCTCGCGGCGGCGCAACTCGTAGTTGCCGGGGAGCGAAACCACGGCCATCACCACGCGCGCGCCGGCGCGCTTCAACTTCGCGAGCGTGCCGCCCGCCGCGAGCTCGACGTCGTCGGCGTGCGCGCCGACCGCGAGCACGGTCTTGCCGGCGTAGCGCGACTCAAGCAGCAAGCGGATACTCCTCGCGCCGCCCGCAGTTGAAGAGATGGTCGAGCGCTGACAGTCCGGGTGTGAACGGACCGCCGCCGCGCTGGGGATACACCGGATGATCGAATTGCTGCAGCTCGAGCGCAATCCCGGCTGCGGCAAAGGCCGCGCGATCGAGATAAGCGCGCGAGCCCCCCATGCCTACGATCACGGCGCTCGCGCCGACCGCCCTGCAGAGGTTGAGCACCAGCTCGCTTTTCGCGCCCCGCGCTCCGAGCTGCGAGCTCCTCACGAGCGGCGTCGAGATGCCGTAGGCGTCGCGCAGGAGCGCGAGCGTCGCGTCACTCAGATCCACCAGCCGCTCCCAGCGGCGCGCATAGATATTGCGCAGTTCGCTTGCATAGGCGCTGAACCACCCGGCGGCGGTATATGCGCGCCGCAGCGTCTCGTAGTGCAGCGACGCCCACTCTTGGCTGTTGTCGATCTGTTTATCGAGGATGCGCTCCTTCTGCGAGCGCTGCAGCACCGGTACCGTCAACCAGTGCGCGGCGCCGTTGACACGCACGGCCGTGCGGTTCTGGTAATTGCCACGCTCGAACTGCACATGGTCGAGGAGGATGAAGACATCGGCACGGGCCATGCGATGCAGGTAGCCGAGCCACGGCAGGTAGTGCGGTTGGTGAATCGCGACGCGCATTCGCTCTCCCCGGAGCAAATGCTAGAGACCGCGCGGCGCAAGTCGCGACCGCGGCGCCTAGCCCGGCGGGGCCGTCGCTGGGCACAGACGCTGAGCCAGCGCCGCGGCGGCGGCGCGATGGCCCTCGACGGTCCACGCGCCTGAGGGCCGGTAGTACGCGCTCCGCAATTCGCCGCCAAGGGGAGTGACCGGCGCGTGCAACCGATTGCCGAGCGCCGCGAGGCGCTGGTCCGCATAGCTCATGCGTTCCCGTGCCTGGCGCGCCGGAGGCACCACGACCAGCTGTAGCTCAGCGCCGTTACGCCGCACGTAGTCGTTGATCTTGCCGATGAGCGCCTCCGTGACCCGCCATGCCTGCTCGTGCTCGGCATCGGCCGGGGCGCCGAGCGGCGCTTCCTCGGCATGCGCGGGCGCGATGAACGCCCGCCCCGCGACCTCGCGGGCGAGCTGGAAGGCGCGCGTATGGTCGGCGATCTCGGCGGCCAGGCGATAGCGCGTCTGCAGATGGCGCTGGAACTCGGGCGCGGCTGCGAATGACTCGTCGATGCGCGGCACGCCGTGCGCATCGAGGAAGTAGAACGGCCGCAATTTGTTGGGCGTGAGAGCAGACGAGTTGTCGATCACGTCGTCGCTCGCCACCTGCAGGAGCACGAGGTCCGGCGCGTAGCGCATCACGGTGCTCTGCAGCAGCACGAGCTCCTGCGCCGTGCCGTAGCCGGCGACGCCAAAGTTGAGGATCTCGACGAGCTTGCCCGGCTGGAAGTCGCAGTACTGCAGCTTCGGCTCGAGCCGCCACCACCAGGTGTCCTGCAGCGCGACGCTCGCGGCTTCCGAGTAGTCATCGCCGAGCACGGCGATGCGGTAGACCGGGTCCGGCTTGTCGAGCTGGTGCTCGCGATCGCGAAAGCCGGCGCCATTGGTGATGACCTGCGTGCGGCCGTCCTCGCCTAGGTACGCGCCCCGTTTGTGCGCCCGCAGGCTCCAGCCGAGCTGCGGATCCGGCTGGTGAAGCTGCGGCGCGCCGTAGCCGGCGAGCCGCAGCCCGACCTCGAGCACGCCGAGCGCGGCGAGCAGCGCCGCGGCGACGGCCATCGCGCGCTTCATGCCTTCAGCGCTTTGACTACGTATTGCGCGCCAAGCCAGCGCCCGAGCGGCGCAGCCGACAGGCCCGCGAAGCCCGAAAGTGCGCGGTTCAGGGAGAGCGAGGCGCCGGCATGCAACTCGTGCAGCGGATAGAAGATGAAATTGCAGTAGCGGCCCGCCACGCGCTCGAAGCCCGAGCGCCGCAGCTCGTCGTCAAGAATCTCCGGGATGCATGGGTTCCAGTGGAAACGCTCGGTGCCGCGCGGCGCGCGCCCGAGCAGGCGCTTCAGGGCGCGGCGCATACGGTCGGCGACCCACCGGGAGCGGCGATACGCGCACGCGCGGTTGGGCACTGCAAGCACCGCGACGCCGCCCGGGCGCAGCACCCGGCGCATCTCGCGCAAGGCGCGCTCGTAGCTCGGGAGGTATTCGAGCAGGCCGAGCGCGACGATGGCGTCGAAGGAGGCGTCGGGAAAGGCGAGTGCCTCCGCGTCGCCGACGCTCAAGGTGCAGCGGCTGGCGCGCGGGTCGCCTTCCATGCGCGCGGCGCCGTGCGCGATCATCTGCGGGCTAAGATCGATGCCCCAGTACTCGTCGGTGCGCTCGAGGAGCTCGTCGGCAAGCACCGCGGGTCCACAGCCGATGTCGAGCACGCGCGCCGAGCGCGCCGGCAGGAATTCGAGCGCGATGCGCTTCTGCGCCGTGAACGAGTGTTCCTGCGCGCGGCCGCGCGCGTATTGGTCCGAAGCGGCGTCGAAATAGCGGCGAATGGCTGCAGCGTGCGCGTTCATGGGCGGCGGCAGAGTCGGCTGGCGATGAGCTCGGCGGCGAGCGCGTGGCCGGCTTCGTTCCAGTGCCCGAAGCCCGGCTTGGTGTTCGCGAAACCGTGCAGGAAGACGTGCTTTGCATCGGCCACGCGCTGCATCTGCGGCGCGAGCGCGATCACCTCGAAGCCGCGTTGCTCGCCCAGCCGGGCGAGGCGCTCTTCGGGATAGAAGAGCGAACTGACGCCAAGGCTGCGCGCATAGCGCTCGCGCAGCGCCGCATCCGGATATACCGTCCCGGGGGTCGACAGGATGGCGAGCACGAAGCGCGCGCCGTGGCTGCGTGTTTCATCGGCCACCGCCGCGACCAGCCGGTCGGTAATGTCCCAGGCTTCGCGCCAGCTCCCGTCGCGCGGCTCATGGAAAACCTGCTCGTCCAATCCGGGCTCGGTCAGCTTTTCGCCCGCGGCGAGCGCGGCGGCGACCGGCGCATTGTGGAAGCCCTTTGCGATGTCGCCTGCGCGCACCCGGCGCAGCAGCTGATAGAGGCGGAGGTCCTGCAGCCACGCGCGCTGGGCAGAGATGTGCTGCTTCTCGATGAACAGCGGATCGTCGCGGAAGGCCGTGTCGAGATAGAGCTTGCCGTCCTTGAGCGAAAAGTAGGCGCGGCCCGTCTCGTGTTCGAGCGCGGCCGAGTTGTTGCGCACGTCGTTGCCCGGAAAGAAGGCGAGCAGCACCATGTCCGGGTGGTACGCCCACACGCGCTCGCGCAGGGTCAGGAGCGCGTGTCCGGTGCCGTAGCCCGAGACGCCGAAGTTGAGTGTCTCGATCTCGCGCGCCGCGGCGAAGCCGCAGGCGGCGAGCTTCTGCGGCAGCAGCCACCAGAACGTGCGTTCGATGTCGACCTGCATCGCCTCGGCGTACGAATCGCCCAGGATGGCGATGCGGTAGGTGCCCGCGGGCTTCGCCAGCGGATGCTCGCGGTCGCGCCAGCCCTGGCTGTTGATGCGCACGTAGGCGCGGCCTTCGTCCGTCTGCCAGCCCTGCACGCCGGCTCGCAGGCGGCTGCCCGTGAGCGGATCGGGCTGCCAGAACTTGACAAACGAAAAGCCGGCGGCCCGCAGGGCGAGCTCGCCGGCAAGGAGCGCAGCCGCCGTGGCGGCCAGCGCCAGCGCCGCGTTCCTGGCCGCCCGCCTAATCCAGTTCGAACTTGTGCTCATAGTTCTGCCGCAGCGCCGGGTTCTGCGCCTCCTTGCGCAGGAAGCAGTTGCCCACCGCGAGCGTCTCGATCTCCGTGCCCATGAAGCAGCGGAAGGCGTCCTCGGGGCTGCCGACGATCGGCTCGCCGCGCACGTTGAAGCTGGTGTTGACGATCACCGGGCAGCCGGTGCGCTGCTTGAAGGCGGCTATGAGCTCGTAGAAGCGGGGGTTGGTCTCGCGGTGCACGGTCTGCACGCGCGCCGAGTAGTCGACGTGCGTCACCGCGGGGATCGAGGAGCGCGGCACGTTGAGCTTCTCGATGCCGAAGAACTTCTTCTCCTCCTCGGTCATGGCGATGCGATGCTCGTCGCGCACGTCGGCGACGAGCAGCATGTACGGGCTCTCGCAATCGATGTTGAAGTACTTGGGCGCGTCCTCGGCCAATACGGCGGGCGCAAACGGCCGGAACGACTCGCGGTACTTGACCTTGAGGTTGAGCTGCTTCTGCATGCTGGGCGAGCGCGCATCGCCGAGGATCGAGCGCGCGCCGAGCGCGCGCGGGCCGAACTCCATGCGGCCCTGGAACCAGCCGAGCGCTTTCCCCTGTGCCAGCGCGTCCGCCGATTCGGCGAGGATCTTTTGATCGTCGAAGACTTCGAACACCGCGCCCGCGGCGCGCAGGCGCTGCGCGATCTCATCGTTGGAGTACTGCGGCCCAAGGTAGCCGCCGCGCATGCCGTCCATCGCGCCGTTGACGTGGCGCGGGCGCTTCGCGTGCAGGTAGTAGGCGACCTGTGCCGCGCCGAGCGCGCCCCCCGCGTCGCCCGCCGCCGGCTGCAGCCACAAGCGCTCGAAGCACCCGTCGCGCAGCAGCTTGCCATTGGCCACGCAATTCAGCGCCACGCCGCCGGCGAGGCACAGATTGCGCTCGCCGCTTTCTTTCGCCAGGCCCCGGGCGAGCTTGATGACCACCTCCTCGGTCACCGCCTGTACCGAAGCCGCGAGGTCCATTTCGCGCTGCGTGAGCTTCTGCTCGGGCTTCCTCGCCAGGCCGCCGAAGAGCTGGTCGAACTTGGCGTTCGTCATGCGAAGCCCGGTGCAGTAGTCGAAGTACTCGAGGTTGAGGCGGAAACTGCCGTCCTCCTTGATGTCGATCAGGTGCTCCTTGATCTCGCGCAGGAAGCGTGGCTCGCCGTAGGGCGCGAGCCCCATCACCTTGTACTCGCCCGAGTTGACCTTGAAGCCGGTGTAATAGGTGAACGCCGAGTACAGCAGGCCGAGCGAATGCGGGAACTGGATTTCCTTCATCACCTTGAGCTCGCGCCCGCGACCGTGGGCGACCGAGGTCGTGGTCCACTCGCCCACGCCGTCCATGGTGAGCACCGCGGCGCTTTCGAATGGCGAGGGGTAATAAGCGCTCGCGGCGTGGCTCAAGTGATGCTCGGAGAAGAGCAGCCGCTTGTCCCAGTCGATGCCGGCCTGCAGCGCCTTCAGCTCTTGCAGGAGCGTGCCGCGCTGGAAGAGCTTGTCCTTGATCCACACCGGAAGCGCCGTGCGAAACGACGAGAAGCCGCGCGGCGCGAACGCGAGGTAGGTCTCGAGCAGCCGCTCGAATTTGAGAAACGGCTTGTCGTAGAACGCGACGAAGTCGATTTCCGAAGGCCGCGTGCCGGTCTGCTCGAGGCAGGCGTGGATCGCGTGGTGCGGAAAGCGCGAATCATGCTTCTTGCGAGTGAAGCGCTCCTCCTGCGCCGCGGCGAGCACCTGCCCGTCGTGCAGGATGGCGGCCGCCGCGTCGTGGTAATACGCCGAGATGCCGAGGATGCGCATGCCTTAGAACAGCGTGTAGATGAACGGGGCGACGACCGAGCCTTGGGCCAGGATCAGCAGCCCGCCGATCAGCACGCTGACCACGATGATCGGCAGCAGCCAGTACTTGCGGCGCGCGCCAAGGAATCTCCACATCTGGATGACGAGGTCCACGGAGTGCTTCTCCTTTAGAAGAGGTTGCGGAAGCTGTCTTCCGCCGGGCCGGGCGGCTCGCGGCGCTTCCAGTAGCTGTCGGCCTTGGGCTCGTAGCGCAGGGAGAGCGCGTCGCGACCGAACGCGCGCATCACCAGGCCGACCGGCGTGAAGACGGCGAAGAAGATCAGCGCCATGACGATCGGGCTCACCACGCGGTTGAGGAGCTCGCCCAGGCGCATCCAGGCGCGCTTGAGCGGCGCGAGCAGTTCCGCGCGCGTCACCGTCACCACGGCGAAGAGCGCGCCGAGCGCGATGAGCCAGGGGTGGGAGAGCGCGCCGATCAGCACGAACAGCGCGGCGAAAGTCCAGCCGAACTTGCGGTCCGACGGCAGGGCGGATTCGGGCAGGGTAGCGGGGGTCATGGGCTCGGGGAAAATAGCGTGGAACGTTCGTCGCTGTCGCCGCGGCGGCACTGTCCGATCGGACTAGCGCGCGGCGGCAGCGGCCGCGGTGATCATTGGCCGCTCGCCGAACAGGCGCTGGAAGGGCACCGACTTCCCGATCTCTCCGCCGACCACGCGCTGACCGAGCTCGTTCCAGTGCTTGTCGGTGGGGAACTCGAAGCGCTGCCCGTCGGCGCGGTGGTGCGCGATGAACACCGGCTCGAGATCGATCACCTGAAAGCCCTGGCGGCGCGCCTCGGCGGCAAAGTAGCCGCGCATCTGGGCGAGCCAGCCGTGCCTCGCCCGTGCGAGCGCCTCGTCGGAATAGATGGCCGGCCGGTCGGCGTCGAGGATAAGCTCGATCGCTGCCGGCGGCAGGCCCGCGCGCGCGGGCAGCTGCTCGAGGAAGAGGTCCACCGCGCGCTTCATGTCCGGCAGGCGCGCGCTCATCGTCGTCTCGAAGTCCGGGCCTTCCTTGCCCGTGAGCCGGCGGCCGAGCGCGGCGAGCTTGTGGCTAAGCAGCAAGTGGTGCTGCACGTAGCGCAGGAAGGCCGAGTGGCGCATCAGCTTCTTCGACGGCGAGATCTGGTAGTCGATGCGGATGAGCAGACCGCTCTCGGCGAAGTAATGCAGCCGCGGCTCGTCCTTGTACTTGAGCAGGCTCTCGTCGAAGTCGTTGGCGATGATGACCACCGCGATCGCGCCGGGCCGGAAGTTGACGCGCGCCCAGTCGGCGTAAGCGAGATATTCCGACAGCGGCGCGCCGGAGATACCGAAGCTGTAGACGCGCCCGCTGCCCCGCAGGCTCGCATGCAGCAGCTCCGCCGCGCTCTTGCCGGCGTCGACCTCGTGGGCCTCGACGAAGCTGTCGCCGATCACCGCGAAGAGCGGCGTCGTCGCGCGCGGATCGTAATCGGCAAAGTGGTTGAAGCCGTAGTTGTTCGTGTGCTTGTGGCTGCGGATGGCGAAGTTCCAGCTCGCGCCGTAGACATAATCCTGGTTGGGCAAGAAGCGCGGCACCGGATTCGCCGCGTTCACCGGCTGCAGGTACGGGGGCGAGGCGACCGGCATCAGGCGGAACGCCGCCTCGAGCATGGCGAAAGGAATGACGGCGAGGAGCAGCGTGTAGAGGCCGATGGCCTTCAGCAGCTTTGTCATGGGCAGGTCCTTATTGCGTGCCGGCGAGCTGGTGTGCGCCGAAAAGTCGCTGGAACACGGCGGAATGGCGCATCTCTTGAGCGACGAGCTCGTGTCCGAGCGCGTTCCAGTGCTTGTCGGTGGGAAACTCGAAGCGCGAGCCGTCGAGCGCGTGCCGCGCGATGAACACCGGCTGCATATCGAGCACCTGGTAGCCGCGGCGGCGCGCCTCGGCGGCGATGTAGGTGCGCATCCGGCCCTGGTAGCCACTCTGCGCCGCACTCATCGTCTGCGCCGAATAGATCTCCGGCCGCACGGCATCGAGCACCAACAGCACCGAGCTCGGGCTCACGCTGCAGCGCGCGGGCAGTTGCTCGAGGAAGAGGTCCACCGCGTGCTGCGAGTCGCGCAGCCGCTCGGCTTCGTTCGCAGCCTGGGCGTCTGGCACCGCCGGCGCGCCGCGCAGCAGATGGCGGATCTGGTTCAGCCGCGCGCCGCTCATCGCGTTGTACATCACGTAGCGGATGAAAGCGGACTGGCGCAGCACCTTCTTGGCAAGCGGCAGCTCATAGCCCGCGAGCACCAGCCGGCCCTGGTCGTCGAAGTGATGCAGCTGAGGCTCGTCGCTGTACTTGAGCAGGCTCTCGTCGAAGTCGTTGCCGATGATGACGAAGGCCAGCGCCTGCGGGCGGAACGTGGCGCAGGCGTAGCCTGCGGTAGCGAGGTACTGCGAGAGCGCGGCCCCGGAAAGCCCGATGCTGTAGACGCGGCCGGCGCCCTCGAGCCCCGCATTCAGGAGTTCGGCGGCGCTTTTGCCGGCGTCGACCTCGTGCGCCTCGACGAAGCTGTCGCCGATGACCATGAGCAGCGGACTTCTCTCGCGCGGGTGGTAATCGGCAATGTTGTTGAAGCCGTAGTTGTTCGTGTGCTTGTGGCTGCGGATGGCGAAGTTCCAGCCCGCCGAGTACACGTAGTCGGCGCGGGGCGCGAAATGCGCGATCGGCTGCTCGGGGGTCACGGCCTCGATTGGCGGCGGCGAGGAGACCGGCAGCAGGCGGAAAGCCCCTTCGAGGAGCGTGAACGGAATGAGCACGACGAGCAGCGCGTAGAGCGCCATCGCTTTCACCACCCGCTTCACGGCCGTCTGTTAAAGCCTCGCAGCCACCCGCGGCGCCGGGCGCACAGTCTCTTCGGGCGTTTTCGCGGGCGCGGCCTGCGGCCCGTACTCCTGCCAGCTCTTGATCTGCAGCTCCTCGAGGCGTTTTTTCGATAGCGCCTCGACGAAGCGGCTGGCGAGCTGAATGTTGGTGATGAGCGGAATGCCGTAGTCGGCGGCGCGGCGGCGGATCAGGTAGTCGTTGCTCAACTCCTCCTCGCCACTGTGCTTCGGGATGTTGACCACCAGGTCGACCGCACGCGCGGCAAGAAGCTCGAGCGTGTTCGGCGAAGCGGCCTGCGCCGGCCAGTGCGCGAGCGTCGCCTCGACGCCGCTGTCGCGCAGGAAAGCCGCCGTGCCTTCGGTGGCGTAGATGCGCACCTTCATGTCGCGCAGCAGGCATGCCGCCTCCAGGAACGCCGCCTTGTCCGCGATCGGACCGGTGGAGAGCAGCACGCTCTTCACGGGAAGGCGGAAGCCCACCGAGAGCAGCGCCTTGAGAAACGCTTCCTCGAAGTCATCGCCGAGGCACCCGACTTCGCCGGTGGAGGCCATCTCGACGCCGAGCACCGGATCGGCGCCGTCGAGGCGCGTGAAGGAGAACTGTGGCGCCTTTACGCCGACGTATTCGAGATCGGTTGCCGAACCGTTATGCACCGGCACCGGCCGGCCCATCATCACCGCGGCGGCGATGTCGATGAAGTTGACCCGCATCACCTTGGAGACGAAGGGGAAGCTGCGCGAGGCGCGCAGGTTACATTCGATCACGCTGACGTGGTTGCCCTTCGCCAGGAACTGGATGTTGAAAGGCCCATGGATCTTGAGCGCCGCGGCGATGCGCGCCGAGATGCGCCGGATGCGGCGGATGGTCTCGAGATAGGTGCGCTGCGGCGGCAGCACGAGCGTCGCGTCGCCCGAGTGCACGCCGGCGTTCTCCACGTGCTCGGACACCGCCGAGACGACGAGATTGCCGTGCGACGCTACGGCGTCCATCTCCAGCTCGCGCGCGTTCTCGAGGAACTTGCTGATCACCACCGGATGCAGCGGCGACACCTTCGTCGCGCGCGTCAGAAAGCGCCCGAGCTCGGCGTCGTTCGCCGCCACGCCCATCGCGGCGCCGCTCAAGACATAGGACGGGCGCACCAGCACCGGGTAGCCGACGCTGCGCGCGAAGCCGAGCGCATCCTCGATCGACACGAGCTCGCGCCACGCCGGCTGGTCGATGGCGAGCTCGTCCAGCAGCTTGGAAAACTTGTGCCGATCCTCCGCCGTATCGATCGCGCTCGCGGCGGTGCCGAGCAGCGGCACGCCGGCCTCGGCGAGCGCGAGGGCGAGGTTGTTCGGCGCCTGCCCGCCCATCGAGACGATGACGCCGAGCGGCCGCTCGCGCCGGCAGATCTCGAGCACCGTCTCGAGGCTGATCTCGTCGAAGTAGAGCCGGTCGCACTCGTTGTAGTCGGTGCTGACCGTCTCCGGGTTGTGGTTGAGCATGATGGTCTTGTAGCCCATGCGCCGCAGCGCCTGGACCGTGCTCACCGCGCACCAGTCGAACTCCACCGAGCTGCCGATCCGATAGGGTCCCGAGCCGAGCACCAGCACCGCGTTCTCGAGGTCGCCCTGCGCGAGATCGTCCTCGCGGCCGTGGTACGTGAGGTACAGGTAATTGGTGCGCGCCGGGTATTCGCCGGCGAGCGTATCGATCTGCTTCACGCAGGGCACGATGCCCGCGGCGCGCCGCTCGGCTGCCACCTGCGCCGGCGTCGTGCCGCGCAGCGCCGCGATCTGGGCGTCCGAAAATCCCGCCCGCTTCGCTCGCGCAAGCGCCTCGGGCGAGCCATCGCTCTTCAGGTCATGTTCGATGGCAACGATGCGCGCGATGCGCTGCACGAACCAGGGGTCGATGTGCGAGAGCTGCTGGATCGCCTCGATGCGGTAGCCGCGGTGCAGCGCCTCCGCCACCGCCTGGATGCGATCGGGCGTGGGCTCGCGCAGTACCTGCTCGAGATCCTCGATGGGAAGGCGCGCCGCGCCCGTCTCGATCATGCGCTGCGCCTTGGCGAGCGCCTCCTCGAAGCTGCGGCCGATCGCCATCACTTCGCCCACCGATTTCATCGACGAGCCGATGTTGGGCGAGGCGCGGCGGAACTTCTGCAGGTCCCAGCGCGGCACCTTGACGACCACGTAGTCGAGCGCGGGCTCGAAGCAGGCGCTGGTCGCGCCGGTGATGGCGTTCGGCAGCGCGCTCAGGTTGTAGCCGAGGCCGAGCTTGGCGGCGACGAAGGCAAGCGGATAGCCCGTGGCTTTCGAGGCGAGCGCGGAGCTGCGCGAAAGCCGCGCGTTCACCTCGATCGCGCGATAGGCGCCGGTACGCGGATGCAGCGCGAACTGGATGTTGCACTCGCCGACCACGCCCAGATGCCGCACGGTGCGGATGGCGAGCTCGCGCAGCGCGTGGTACTCGCGGTTGGTGAGCGTCTGGCTCGGCGCGACCACAATGCTCTCGCCCGTGTGCACGCCCATGGGATCGAGGTTCTCCATGTTGCACACCACGATGCAGTTGTCGTAGCGGTCGCGCACCACCTCGTACTCGATCTCCTTCCAGCCGACGAGGTATTCCTCGATCAGGACCTGCGGGCTGTGCGCCAGCGCCTTCTCGACGCGTGCGCGCAGTTGCGCCTCATCGACGCAGCAGCCCGAGCCCAGGCCGCCGAGCGCGTAGGCAACGCGCGCCATCACCGGATAGCCGATGCGCGCAGCGATGGCGAGCGCCTCCTCCAGCGATGCGGCGGCGGCGCTGCGCGGCACCTGGACGCCGATCTCGGCGAGCCGCGCGGCGAAGAGGGCTCGGTCCTCCGTGTCCTCGATGGTGGAAATGGGCGTGCCGAGCACCGCGACGCCGAATTTCTCCAGCACACCCTCCTTCGCGAGGGCGAGCCCGCAGTTGAGCGCCGTCTGCCCGCCGAAGCCAAGCGCGATCGCGTCGGGGCGCTCGCGCTCGATCACCTGGGCGACGAAGTGCGGCGTCACCGGGAGGAAATAGATGCGCTCGGCAAGCGCGGAGGAGGTCTGCACCGTGGCGATGTTGGGATTCACGAGCACCGTGCCGATGCCCTCCTCCTTCAGCGCCTTCATCGCCTGGCTGCCGGAATAGTCGAACTCGCCGGCCTCGCCGATCTTCAGCGCGCCGCTGCCGAGCAGCAGCACCTTGCGGGGCGTTGTTTTCATCGCATCATGCTCACGAACTCGTCGAAGAGCCGCGCCGAATCCACCGGCCCGGGCGCGGCTTCGGGATGGAACTGCACGCTCATGAACGGCCGCGTACGGTGACGCATGCCTTCGTTGGAGCCGTCGTTCGCGTTGGTGAACCAGGCCTCCCAGCCCAGCGGCAGCGTGTCGGCATCGACCGCGTAGCCGTGGTTCTGCGAGGTGATATAGCAGCGCTCGGTGCCTTCCTCCCGGCAGGGCTGGTTATGGCCGCGGTGGCCGAACTTGAGCTTGTAGGTGCGCGCGCCGGCGGCAAGCGCGAGCAGCTGGTGGCCGAGGCAGATGCCGAACACCGGGCGGCTCGCCGCGAGCGCGCGGCGCACGTTGTCGACGGTCGCTGCGCAGGCCGCCGGATCGCCGGGGCCGTTCGACACCAGCACGGCGTCGAAGTCCTCCTGGAGGAAGTCGTAGTCCCACGGCACGCGGATCACCGTGAGCCCGCGCGCGCGGAGCTCCGTGAGGATGCTCTCCTTGCAGCCGCAATCCACGAGCACCACGGTCTTGCCGCTGCCCGGATAAACCACGCGCTCGCGCACGCTCACATCGGCGACGAGGTTGCGCTCGTTCGGATCCTCGAGCGCGATGTCCTCGCCCTCGACAACGAGGCGCCCGAGCATGACGCCGGCATGGCGCAGGCGCTTGGTGAGCGCGCGCGTGTCGATGCCCGAAAGACAGGGAATGCCCTGCTCTTGCAGCCATTGCGGCAGGCTCTTCTGCGCGGCGGCGTGGCTGTATTCGGACGCGAGCTCGCTCACGACGAGGGCCGCAGCCTGGATTTTCTCGGACTCGAAGTGGGGAGGCACGCCGTAGTTGCCCACCAGCGGATAGGTGAGCACGAGGATCTGGCCGCGGTAAGAGGGATCGGTGAGCGCCTCGGTGTAGCCGACCATGCCGGTATTGAAGACCACTTCGCCGGCGACCGATTTCGCAGACCCGGCGAGCCGACCGTGCAGCGACGTTCCATCCTGAAGGACGAGACAGGCGATATTGCTGTTGCGCATGGGAGGACGACGACGATACGTGCGCAATGTGTTCAACCATTGTTTGCGCCGGGACTCCGGGCAGACTATGTGTGCCAGCGAGACGCGTGAAGCGCCATGGGAACTATGCAGGCCCGAGCCCGCATGCTCGACCCGACGCGAACGCTTCGCCTATTCTTCGCCGCATGTCCGGCATACGAAACTTCATGCTTCGAGCTGCAACATTGCTCGTTTCGTTCGCGCTCATGGCGCTCGTGGGCGAAATCATCGTGCGGGTAGCGTTCAAGGATCTCCCGGACCGCTCGGTGCTCTACCCGCGCTATCAAACCGAGTACCACTACGGTCGCTACACGCTGCGCGGCATCCGGCCGCACTCGCAGTTCTGGCATACGAGCATCGACGGGTCCTGGGAATTCGTGACCAACAATCGAGGCTTTCGCGATACGCGCGATTTTCCCTACGCCAAGCCCGCAGGCACGCTGCGCGTCCTGAGCCTCGGGGATTCCCACACCCAGGGCTACGAAGTGCGGCAAGAGGCGACGTTCTCCGCCGTGCTCGAGCGCTACCTGCGCAGCCACGGCGTGCGCGCCGAAGTGTTGAACGCCGGGGTGTCGGGCTACAGCACGGCCGAGGAGCTCGCGTTCCTCGAGAACGAGGGCTACCGCTACCAGCCGGACGTCGTCGTGGTCGCCTTCTACGCCAATGATTTCGAGGACAACCTGAAGGCGGACCTCTTTGGCCTCGACAAGGGGCGGCTGGTCGAGCACAAGCACGAGCACCTGCCCGGTGTATCGATCCAGAAGGTGATCTACAGCGTACCGGGCGCGCGCTGGCTGAGCGAGAACTCGTACTTCTATTCCCTGCTGCTCAACAGCATGTGGGAATACTTCAAGACGCGCCTTGCGCACAGCGCGCATGCCACGGAGTATGCGATCGCCACGACGAGCGCCTCCAGTTACGAAGTCGATCTCGCGGTCGCCCTGATGGAGCGCATGCAGCGCTTCTGTCGCGAACATGGCATGCGCCTCATCGTCGTCGACATCCCGAGCGCGGGGAAGGCTTATCGCTTCGCGGACTCATTGCCGAGCGCCGCCCAGCGAGCGCTGCAGGCGCAGCAGATCGAATATGTCAGCAGCCACGGCTTGTTCGCCGATTACGACGGCGCGGTGCCCCTGCATGTCCCGCATGGGCAGCAGCACATCTCGGAATTCTCCCACGCCGCTATCGGCGTCGAACTAGGCCGAAGAATCGCCCGGGCGCCGTAGTCGCCGGCCAGAGCGCCTGGTAGGCGGCGAGGAGCTTCGGCGCCTCGTGGCGCCACTCGAGCTCCTCCATCACCCGCCGGCGACCGTACGCGCCCATCAGGCGGCGCCTCTCGGGATCATCCAGCAGCTCGACGATCTTCGCCGCGAGATCGATCCAATCGTTGCGACGCGCGTAGAGCGAGGCGCTCTGCGCCGAGTAGCGCCCCTCGGCGAGATCGAACTGCACGATCGGCTTGCCGAGCGCCATGTATTCCATGACCTTGTTCATGGTCGAGATGTCGTTCATTTCGCTGGCGACGTCCGGGTTCACGCACACATCGGCGGTGTTCAGCATCGCGAGCAGCTCGGCGTCGGAGACGCGTCCCGTGAAGCTGACGTCGTCAGCGATGCCCAGCTCACGCGCGAGCGCCTTCAGCTCCTCGAGCGACGTGCCGCCGCCGACCAAGCCGAAGTGCACGTCCGTGCGCCGCATGCCGTGCACGATGTGCGCGGCCGCACGCAAGAGGTAATCGATGCCTTCCTGCCGGCCCATGACGCCGACGTAGCCGACCAGGAATTTGCGGCCCTTTTTCAGCGCGGGGTCCCCCGGGCCGATCTTCAGGCGCGCGAGGCTCGGGCCGCTCCTCACGACGAACACGCGCTCGGGCAGCATGCGGCCGCGCTCGATGGCGATGCGCCGGTACGAGAGGTTGGTGGCGATCGACACATCGGCGGTGCGGAACGTCCAGCGCTCAAGCAGCAGCATCAGGCGGTAGAAGAAGTCCTTGCGCCCGAACTTGGCGACATAGAGCTCGGGATTCGCGTCGTGGTGATCGAAGAGAAACTTCTTGCCGAAGAGCTTGTAGAGCCCGCCAATCACGAAGAAGAGGTCCGGCGGATTGCAGGCGTGGATCACGTCGAAGCCGCGCAGCCGGAGCACGCGCAGCGAAAGCACGAACGTCCAGAAGAGCGCCGCGCTGTACTCGATGAGATAACCGAGCGCCCCTGCCCCCTCCGCCGGCAGCCCGTAGCGCCAGATGTGGATGCCGTCGATTGCCTCGAAGCGCGCCTCGTAGCCGCGGCCGATGGGGCAGATGATTGAGACAACGTAGCCGGCATCGCGCAGCGCCGTGGCCTCCTGCCAGACACGCCGGTCGAACGGGCTCGGCAGGTTCTCCACCAGAATAAGGACCCGCTTCATCGGGGCGCTAGGCTGCCTTCTTGAGCGCGGCGCGGGCGCTCCAGTCGACCCGCAGCGCGATCACGCGATCGCGCCCGGCCGGGTCACCACAGACCAGCACCATCGCGCTCGCAAGCGCCGCAAGCGCTTCCCAGTCCACCGATGCGAGACCGTTCCACGCGTTCTCGTAGCTCACGCCGTCGCCCGTGCCGTAGCCGGCTTCGCATTGCGGCCGCACGTAGAACGTGCGCATTACTTGATCGCGGCGAGGCGGAACGGGTCGTCGAGCACGCGCGCCAGCGGGTACGGGATGCGCAGGCCGTTCACGTAGTAGCGCAGCCGCGAGAAGCCCGCCTCGAAAAACGCTGCGCGCAGCTGCACCGCCGGACCCTCGGAGCTGGTGTAGTAGACGCCGCCGTCCTTGAGTGCGCGGCAGATGCCGGGCAGCTGCGAGATGACGAGCCCGCGGCTGAAAGCGACGTCGACGCTCACTTCGGGCAGCGGGATGCGCACGCCGTCGTGCACCACGCGCACCAGGTTCGGCGGGCCGCCGAGCCGCCCCATCGCATCCTCCGACACGTCGAGCGCGTAGACGCGCTCGACGTAGCCGGCGGCGCGCCGCGCGAGCGCGCAGTCGCCGGCGCCGAGCTCGAGGAACACGCTCTGCAGGTCGAGCGCGCGCCGGAGGCTGCGCAGCTCGCGCTCGGCATCGCGCTCGCGGCGCGCGTGCTGCTCTGCGCTGAAGCGCAGCCGCTCCGCGGTTACCAGCATATGCCCTCGTAGACGCCGGCGATCGAGCGCGAGTCGGATACCCGCACGAAGTCGATGATCGTCTGGCCCTCGACGATGCGCTTGGGCACGTCGGCGAATTCGGGCGCTGCGTTGCCGATGACGATGGTCTGCGCGTGCGCGAGCACCTCGTCGATGGTCGGCACCATGAGCCGCGAGATGTGGGGGATCTTGTTCAGGATGTAGTCGCGGTTCGCGCCGTGCAGGCAGGCGAGGCTCACGCTGCGATCGTAGATGCGCAGGTCGTAGCCCTTGCCGATCAGGCGCTCGGTGAGCTCGACCATCGGGCTTTCACGCAGGTCGTCGGTGCCCGCCTTGAAAGAGAAGCCGAGGATGCCGACGCGCGGGTTCGCCTTCTCCACCACCGCCTGCACGCCGCGCTCGATCTGCAGCTGGTTTGACGGCAGCACGCTCGCGAGGATGGGGAGCTGCACGTCGAGCGTCTTCGCCTTGTAGAGCAGCGCGCGCAGGTCCTTGGGCAGGCAAGAGCCGCCGAAGGCGAAGCCGGGCTTGAGGTAGTAGGGCGAGAGGTTGAGCTTCTGGTCCTGGCAGAAGATCTCCATCACCTTGTGCGCGTCGACTTCGAGCGCCTTGCACAGGCTGCCGACCTCGTTGGCGAAGCCCACTTTCAGCGCGTGCCAGGCGTTGTCGGCGTACTTCACCATCTCCGCCGTTTCGATGTCGGTGCGCACGAGCGGCCCGGGAATCCTGGCGTAGAGGTTGGCGAGCACGTCGCCGCTCGCCTTGTTCACCTCGCCGATCACGGTCTTCGGCGGATGGTAGTAGTCGTGCACCGCGGTGCCTTCGCGCAGGAACTCCGGGTTGATGCACACGCCGAACTCGTCGCCCGCGCGCTTGCCCGAATATCTCTCGAGCAAGGGGATGACGATGCCGCGCATCGTGCCGGGCAGCATGGTGCTGCGGAACACGAGCACCGGCGCGCCGGGGTGATAGGCGAGCGTTCTTCCGATCTGCTCGCAGACCCGCTTCACGTAGCGCAGGTCGATGCCGCCGTTGGGCTGGCTCGGCGTGCCGACGCAGACGAACACGAGATCGGTGTGCCGCACCGCGTCCTCCACCACGGTGGCGGCGTGCAGGCGACCCGTGGCCACCTGCTCGGCGATGATCTCACCGAGGTCCTTCTCGATGATCGGCGAGCGTCCCTCGTTGATCAGGTCGACCTTGGTGCGCTCGGGATCGACGCCGATTACTTCGTGCCCTTCCTTCGCCAGCAGTCCCGCGGATACCGCGCCGACGTATCCGAGCCCCAACACGCAGATTTTCATAGCAGGAGAGGATGCTTGAGCTTCGTTGTGCGCCGTCGCCCCGCGCATTGCACGCACATAGTCCGGCCGGGATGACGCGCAGTCCCGACTGCATCGGCCGGCTCATAGGGAAAAAAGCGCGCTGCGCGCGAGTCAATAGGCCGAGCGCCCTGCGCGGCGCTCAGCGCGTGTAGCAAAACCTGATCCTAATTACTCTCTGATCCCGCGGTGCGATCGCGGTAGGTGGCGTTGCCGCGCGAGCACTGAAAGGCTCGCCGATCTCGTACCAGCGCGCAGCGCCGCAGGCGGTCAATCAGCCGCGTGTCGCCGGCAGTCCTGTTTGGCCCCGATGAAGAAAGGCTCGTCCGCGTATGGCGGACTCACGACGATCGCGATGCGTCTCGCGCAATGAGGGCAGCTGAGAAACGGGCCATCGTGGTCGTGCTTGACGCCCGGGCTATCCTTGCTCGGGGTCCACGCCTCGCCGTTCTCGCCGGGTCGCAGCGAGTACAGAATCTTCCTGCAGCACGGGCACAGAAATGAGCGCTGGCTGATATCGGTCGTCGCCGGCATCCCGAGAACCTAACATCTGGGCCGATCGCCGCTGTCAGGGTTTGCAAAGCGGCCCGCCTTAGCGCGTGTAGAGGTACGCGGCGATGTCGCGCGCGCCCGCTTCGTCGAGCCCGACGGCCGGCATGGCGGTCTGCGGATCGATGGCGCGCGGGTCGCGGATCCAGCGGACAAGGTTTTGCGGGGTATTGGCGAGCCGGCCGGCGACGTAGACCCGGTGGGCGAGGTTTTCCAGCGGCGGCCCGATGCTGGCATTCGCGCCCGGTACGCCCGCAATAAGGTGGCAGGAGCCGCAGCCATAGTGCCGGATCAGCTCCCGGCCCTGCCTCGCATTGCCGGCGGTGAGCGGCTCGTGCTCGGGCAGCGGCCGCTCGCAGGCTGCCAGCAGGACGAGGATCAGGCCGGCGAGCGAGCGAGCCATCGCGAGCCGATATAGAGCGCCGCGGCGGGGTACGCGAGCCCCGCCGGAATCCACATCACCAGGCCAGCGAGCGTCTGGTCGGCGAGCGCATAGCCGGCATACCAGGGCGCGCGCGAGAACGTCATGAGCGCGCCGAGCGCGCCGGTGTAGAGCATCGTGCCGAAGAGTGCGATCAGCGCGCTGAGGTCCCGCCGGGCGAAAACCATCCACCAGAAGAGGAGCGCGCTCGCAAGGAAGCTCGCATGCTGCGCGAAGTGCAGCGGCTCGCTCGCGGTCGCGGCGACGAATACGGACGGCACGTGCCACGCGCAAATCGCCGCCGCGTGCAGCGCCCATGCGATTAGCGGCTCGCCCAGAGCGCGCGGCAGCCGCAGCGGCACGATCCGGGCAAGCGCGACCATCGGCCGCCCGAGCACGAGGAGCGGGGCCGCCACGACCATCAGGAGCTCGTGCTGCACCATGTGCGACCACAGCAAAGCGTCGAACGGCGCGAGCGCGGTCCCCGCGAGCACCAGCATGCCGGCGGTGAAGCTCGCCGCGTGCCAAGGCGTCACTCCCCTGCCCGCGCCGGCGCGCGCCCACAGGCGTCGCACGCCAGCGCCGTACCACGCGGCGGCGAGGATGAGCAGCGCTATGGTGAATGCATGCATGGTGGCACGATGAAGAGGGCGATCCATTGCAACAGGATCACCGCGCAGAAGAAGGCGCCGCTCCACGTCGAGATGAGCGGCAGGAGCTCGTGGCGCCCCGCCTGCAGCGAGCGCCAGGCGCCAAGCGTGCTCGCGGTGCAGAGTAGGAAAAGCATGAGCATGGCCGCATGCAGCAGCCAGGCCTGCGCGCGCTCGCACGCCGGCGTGACGAGCGCGTAGCCGAGCGCGATGGCGGCGAGCGCGAGCACCGGCGCGAGGAGGAGCGCGGGCCAGCTCCCCTTCATAGCGCGCGCGGCGCGAGATAGATCACGGCGTAGATCGGCAGCCAGCTCCAGACGACGAAGTACCAGTACAGGCCGTTCTCGCTCACGTCGACATGGCGGCGGCCTTCGAGCGGCCGGGAGAAAAAGAACAGCGCCGCGAGCACCGCGGTGTCGTAGACGTCGGTGACGAGATGCGTCGTATGCAGGCCAAGGAGCAGCCAGACGATCGAGCCGTAGGCGTCGCTGTCCCAGCGGCAGTTGAGCGCGGTGAATTCCAGTGTCCGTATCGCGATCAGCGCGACGCCGAAGAGCGTGCAGAGCACGAGGCCGATGCGCATGCGCGCCTCGTCGCCATCCTCGGCGGCGCGCTTCGTCCAGTGATTGGGCAGGATGCTCGCGAGCAGCACGAGGACATTGAGCGTGCCCCAGCGCAGCTGCGGCGGCGGCGCCGAGATCGGCCACTGCGCCGCCTGGCTCCAGAGATAGAAATACGTCGCGACGGCGAGGCCGAACGCGCTCGTCTCGATCGCGATCAGGCCCATCATGCCCCACCACAT
>VBCM01000189.1:0-11425 GCA_005883675.1 Betaproteobacteria bacterium | reverse complement strand
GTGATCGCCACGGGAATGCCGCCCCAGACGACGGCCCATGGCGTGAAGATGCTGCCGATGAAAAACACCGCGAGCGCGAGCGCGCTCACGAAGGGCCAGGGCGACGGGTGCGGGTACGCGAGCCGGTGGCTCGGTGCCGCGTCGAGCACGCTCGTGACGAGCACCTCGCGTGTCTGCTCGGCGAGCCCGCCCACCTGCGCCGGCTCGCCCTTGGGCTCCCAGAGCGGCTCGCGCGCGTGCACGACGGGAGGATGCTCGAAGTTGTACGCCGGCGGCGGCGAGGCGCTAGCCCATTCGAGCGTGCTTGCGCCCCATGGGTTGTCGGGGGCAGCGGCGCCACGGCGATAGCTCCTCACCGCGTTGACGATGAAGATGAGCACGCTGAGCGCGATGACGGCCGTGCCGGCGCTGCTCACGAGATTGAGCGGTCCCCAGCCCATCTGCTCGGGGTAGGTGTACACGCGCCGCGGCATGCCCTGCAGCCCGAGGTGGTGCATCGGGTAGAAGGCGAGCTCGAAGCCGATGAAGAAAAGCGCGAACTGCCACTGGCCGAGCCGCTCGCCCATGAGGCGCCCCGTGACCTTGGGGAACCAGTAATACCAGGCGCCGAGGAGTGGGAACACCGCGCCGCCGATCAGCACGTAGTGCAGGTGCGCGACCACGAAATAGGTGTCGTGGAGCTGCAGGTCGAGCGGCACCGAGGCGACCATGATGCCGCTCAGCCCACCGGCAAGGAGCAGGATGAAGAAGGCGAGCGAGAAGAGCATCGGCGTGGCGAAACTGACGCGCCCGCGCCAGATGGTTGCGATCCAGCAAAAGATCTGCACCGCGGTGGGGAGAGCGATCATCATGCTCGCGGCGGTGAAGAAGCTCTTGCCGAGCTCCGGAATGTGCGTCGCGAACATGTGATGCACCCACAGCCCGAACGAGAGGAACCCGGTCGTGATGATCGAAAGCACGATCGCCGGATAGCCGTAGATCGGACGGCGGGCGAAGCTCGGGATCATCGCCGACATGAAGCCGAGCGCCGGGATGAAGACGAAGTAGACCTCCGGGTGCGCGAAGAACCAGAAAAGGTGCTGCCACAGCAGCGCATCCCCGCCCTCGCCCGGATCGTAGAAATGCGTATCGACCAGCCGGTCGAGAATGAGCGCAGTGCTCGCGAGCATCACCGCCGGCATGGCGAAGAGGATCATGAACGAAGTGACGAGCATCGCCCAAATGAGGAGCGGCAGCCGCGCGAGCGTCATCCCAGGCGCGCGCAGCTTGAACACCGTAGCGATCACCGCCACCGCGACGAGCAACCCGGAGAGCTCGCTGAAGGTGATCATCTGCGCCCAGACATCGGCGCGCTTGCTCGGCGTGTACTCGGGGCCGGCGAGCGGCACATAGCTGAACCAGCCGGCATCGGGGCCCGTGTCGACGAGCAGGGCGGCGAAAAGAAATACGCCGCCGAAGAGATAAACCCAGTAGGAAAACGCCGTCATGCGCGGGAACGCGATCGCGCGCGCGCCCACCATCAGCGGTACGAGATACACCGCCATGCCCTGCATCACCGGCACGGCGAAAAGGAACATCATCGCCGTGCCATGCGTGGTGAAGAGCTGGTTGTAGCGATCCGGCCCGATCAGCGTGCTCTCCGGGCGCGCGAGCTGCAAGCGCATCAGCGCCGCGAGAAGTCCCGCAGAGAGGAAAAAGGCGAATGCGGTGACGATGTAGCGCTTGCCGATCGTCTTATGGTCGATCGCGCACAGCGCCCCGACGAAGCCGGGCGCATCGCGCCACGTGCGCTCAAGAACGGCGTTCATTTCAGCGCACCCAGGTAAGCGACGAGCGCATGCAACTCGTCCGGCCGCATCGGCGTCGTCGGCATGTTGGCGCCCGGCTTGATGCCCTGCGGATCGAGGATCCAGCCGGCGAGATGCCCGAGCGTGTTCGGCACGCTGCCCGCGGCGAGCGTCTGGCGGCTCGCGACATGCGTGAGATCGGGCGCGCTGTCGCCCGCGGCGCCGCCGCCGCGGATGGCATGGCAGGTGGCGCAGCCGCGCTCCATGAAGACGTCGCCGCCGCGCCGGTCCGCGCTCTCGCGCGCGGGCTTGCGCTCCGCGGCGGCCCACGCGTCGTACTGCTCGGGCGGATCGGCAATGACGAGAAACGCCATCTTTGCGTGCTGCGCGCCGCAGAACTCCGCGCACTGGCCGCGATAGGTGCCCGCCTGGTCCGCGCGCAGCGTGAGCGTGGCGTCGCGGCCGGGAATCAAGTCTTTCTTGCCCGAGAGGTTCGGCACCCAGAAGCTGTGGATGACGTCGTCGCCTTTCAGCTTGACGAGCACCGGCTTGCCGACCGGGATGTGCAGCTCATTGGCGGTGGCGAAGCCTTCGTAGCGGATCTCCCACCACCATCGGTGGCCGATGACCTCGACCGTCAGCGCGGGCGGGCCGAGCCGCGCGAGCGCGCGATCGGTGAAGAAGCTGGCGAGCGTCAGCGCCACCAGCAGCACGGTGGAAACGGCGAGCGCTGCGAGAACGGCGATGCGCGCGCCGCGCTCGGGCTTCCCGAGCGAAGACAGATCGGGCGGCGTCGCCGGGCCGCCGCGCGGTGCGCGAAGCAGCGCCCAAATGACGGCCGCGAGCACCGCGATGAACACCGCAGTGCACACCCCGAGCATCGGCCACCACAGCGCTTCGATGTGCCGCGCCTGCGGCCCGGCGGAATGCAGGACGTCCTGGAAGCGCATCTCGCTTGGGGCGCTTGTATCACCGCGGGGGTGAAACGTCTTTGTCGTGAATTCCGCGACACGTTAAATACGGCGCGTGCTACACGCCGGCGCGCCGCGAGCGGAGCAGCATTGCGCTACCGAGTCGAAGAAGAGGAGGCCGCAGTGAAATCACGCACGGCAAAGAGACGGCTCGAGGGCATCGAGCTCGCGCAGGAGCAACCGACGCCTGCGCAACTGCAGGTCTGGATCGCCGAGGCGGCGTACTACCGCGCCGCGCGCCGCGGCTTCGCGCCGGGCCAGGAAGTGGACGACTGGCTCGCGGCGGAAGCCGAGATCAGCGCCGCCTGGAGGCAGCCGTGAGCGCCGCGCCGCTGCCGCAAGCGCCGTTCGATCCGCTGCTCGACGACTGGGCACACGAGCTCGGCTGCACCGCGGAGGAAGTGCTCTCGGCGATGAGCGAGTCGGGCCGCGTGCACTTCGAGCGCTCGCCCACCGAGCAATACGAGCTCGACCTCGGCGCTCCGGCTTAAGCTTCGTCGCTTCGAGCCGGACAGCGGGTCCATTGACAACCCCCGGCGAGGGCGGGCACCCTGCGCTCAGGCATGAGAGATACGATTTATACGCAAGCGCTCAGACGGGCGTCCGATGCCGAAGGCGGTAGCGCAGCGCTCGCTAGCGTGCTCAATGTGCCGCAGGGAACGCTCGAACGCTGGATGAGCGGCCGCGCGCAGACGCCGCTGCGCGCATTCTTGAAAGTGCTCGAGCGGCTGACGGCGCACGAGGCGAGCGGGGCCGCGCCCGTTCCGCTCGCGAACGGCGAGCCGCTCAGCTTCCACATGGGCCAGTTGCTCGCGCGCTGCGGCCGCTGCGACGGCATCGAATTCGCGCCGGCCGACGCCGGGGCGCCGCTCAAGCTGACGAGCGCGCTCCTGTGCCGCGCCTGCGGCGAGAAGGTCGTGCACGGCAACCTGCTCTCGCAACTCGCGCACGACGCCGTGCAGTATTCGCACGCCATGACGGCAGCGCGTGCGCGGCGTCACCTCCCGCGCCCTCGCGCGCTCGCCAAGAAATCCGCCCGCGACGGCGAGCGCTAAGGTTTGTCGGCGCGGCAATGGCGCGCGACACCGAAGACCTGGAGGCGATCCGGCTCGACCTGCGAGCGCAGGTCGACCAGCTCGCCGACGAGCGCCAGCAGTACCTCGAATTCTTCGAGCGTTCTCCCGAGGCCTACCTCGTCACCGAGGCCGACGGCACGATCTGCGCGGCGAATGGCGCGGCGGTCGACATCCTGCAGCGCCGCAAGCACCATCTGCGAGGCAAGCCCTTCGCCGCGCTCATCGCGCTCGAGCGGCGTCGCGAATTCCGCCGCCGCCTGCGCGCGCTCCTCGCGCGCGCGGTGGACGCCCAGGGCTCCTGGCGCACCATCATCGAATCGCCTGAGCTGCGCACCGAGGTGACGCTGACCGGCCGGCCGATCGATCGCGCAGGCACGGTGAGCGGGATCTGCTGGCGCCTCGAGGCGCTGACATGAATTCCGGCAACTCGCCCGAGTGGCTGCTCACCACGGTGAGCGCGGTGCGCGACCTGATGATCAAGCGCCTCGAGGCCGAGTCGCTCGACGGTGATGCCAAGCGCGAGATGGAGATGGCGCTCGAAGAGCTCGACGTCATGTGGGAGGAGCTCCAGGGGCAGGCGGCGCTCCTCGTGCGCGAGAAGGAGCGCTACGCCGAGTTCTTCGAATACGCGCCGGATGCTTACCTGATCACAGACGCGGGCGGCTCGATCCGCGAGGCGAACCAGGCGGCCCTCGAGTTCCTGAATGCGCCGCGCGACGCGGTCGTCGGCCATTCCCTTTCCCAGTACGTCGCGCCCGAGGACCGGGTCAACTTCCTCGCGCGCGCCGTCTGGCGGACACGCCTGCAGCCGCGCGAGCGTGAGGCGCTCGCCGCCGAATTCAGCGTTCGTGCCATTCCGCTCAAGAAGAGCGGCGTCGCCGGCCTGTGCTGGCTCATGCGGCCAATCAAGGACTGAACGCCGTTTTCGGCGCAAGAAAGGAGCGCCATGCTTTCTCTCGCCAACGGCTACGCGCGGCTTGAGATCGATAAAGACCAGCCCTTCGTCGAGGTAACGGAGTCCATCCGCTCACTGCTGCAGGTTTGCCGACTGAACCAGCTGGCCGCAGCGCTCGTCGTGAGCCGTCAGGGCAGCTTCGACCTGCGCTCGAGCGTGCGCGTCGCGCTCAAGTTCGTAGCGAGCCGGCCGCTCGGGCTGCCGCCGGTGCGGCTGGCGATCGTGGGGCTGCTCGCCGACGACGGCGTGCTCGGCGCGCTGGAGAAGACCGCCGACGAGGCGGGCATCGCCGCCAAAACCTTCAGCGAGGAGGCTGCGGCCTTGGCGTGGCTGCGCCCGGCCTGAGCGGAGTATGCTCAATCGCTTATGCCGTCCGGCTATGACGTCGTGGCGCTCGCCGCTTCGGCCGGCGGCCTGAACGCGCTCACGCACGTCCTCGCCGCGCTGCCGCGCGACTTCGCGGCGGCGCTCGCCGTGGTGCAGCACCTCGACCCGCGGCACCGCAGTCTCATGGCGGAGATCCTCAGCCGCCGCACCGCGCTGCCCGTCAAGGAGGCGGCGGAGGGCGACGAGCTGCGCCCCGGCCAGGCGTACCTAGCGCCGCCCAACCGCCACCTGCTCGTGAACCCCGACCGCACCCTCTCGCTGACGCAGACCGAGCTCGTGCACTTCGTGCGGCCCTCGGCGGACCTGCTGTTCGAGTCCGCAGCGGCGAGCTTCAAGGAGCGCGCGATCGCCGTGGTACTTTCCGGCAGCGGTCACGACGGCGCGATGGGCGTCAAGGCGATCAAGAAGATGGGCGGCACGGTGATCGTGCAGGATGCGCGCAACGCGGAGTTCCCCGGCATGCCGGAGGCCGCGCTCGCCACCGGGCTCGCGGACTTCGTGCTCTCGCTCGACGAGATCGCTCCGGCGCTGCAGAAGCTGTGCTCGCCGACACATGAGTGAAGAGGAACAAGACGGCAAGTTCGAGCGGCTGCTCGAATTCCTGCAGCAGAGCCGCGGCTTCGACTTCACCGGCTACAAGCGCCCGAGCCTGTTGCGGCGCGTGGCGCGGCGCATGCAGCTGCTGCGCCTCGACGATTACGAGGCATACATCGACCATCTCGAGGTCCACCAGGAGGAGTTCGCCGAGCTCTTCAACACCATCCTCATCAACGTCACTTCGTTTTTCCGCGACCCGCCGGCTTGGGATTACCTGCGCCAGGAGGTGGTGTCGAAACTGCTCGCCGCAAAGGCGCCGGCCGCGAACATCCGCATCTGGTCGGCGGGCTGCGCATCGGGCGAGGAAGCGTACTCGCTCGCCATGCTGTTCGCCGAGACGCTGGGCGTGGAGGCGATGCGCGAGCGCGTCAAAGTGTACGGCACCGATGCCGACGAGCAGGCGCTGACCCAGGCGCGCCTGGCGAGCTACAGCCAGAAGGAGCTCGAAGGCGTGGAGGGCGCGCTCATCGAGCGCTATTTCGAGCAGTCTGCGGGACGCTTCGTCTTCCGGCCGGACCTGCGCCGCGCGGTGATCTTCGGCCGCCACGACCTGGTGCAGGACGCGCCGATCTCGCGACTCGATCTCCTCGTCTGCCGCAACACGCTCATGTACTTCAACGCCGAGACCCAGTCGCGCATCTTCACTCGCTTTCACTTCGCGCTGAACGGCGAGCGCGGCGATCCGGGCTATCTGTTCCTCGGCCGCGCCGAGATGCTGCTCACCCATAGCACGCTGTTCGCGCCGCTCAATCTCAAGCACCGCGTGTTCGCCAAGGTGCCGCAACCCGGCCGCCAGCGCCCGCCGCCGCTCGAAGTCAACCTCAACGCCAACGGGAATCACGCCATGCGCAACGCCCCTCTGCGCGAGCTCGCGCTCGATGAATCGCCGGTGGCCCGCATCGTGGTGGACACCAACGGCGTGCTGATACTCGCCAACCAGAGGGCGCGCATCCTCTTCAGCATCAACGCCAAGGACGTCGGCCGTGCGCTGCAGGACCTCGAGATCTCCTACCGGCCCACCGAGCTGCGCTCGCTCATCGAGCAGGCCTATGCCGAGCGGCGCACGGTGACGCAGCCGAGCGTCGAGCGGCGTTTCGCCGACGGCGAGCGCCAGTACTTCGACGTCGTTGTGGCGCCGCTATTCGACGAAACGCAGGCGCCGCACGGCGTCGCCGTCACCTTCCTCGATGTCACGCGCTACGCGCGGCTGTCGGAGGAGCTGCAGCGCTCGCGCGAGGAGATCCAGACCGCGAACGAGGAGCTGCAATCGTCCAACGAGGAGCTCGAGACGACCAACGAAGAGCTGCAGTCCTCGAACGAGGAGCTGGAGACCACCAACGAAGAGCTGCAGTCGACCAACGAGGAGCTGGAGACCATGAACGAAGAGCTGCAGTCGACCAACGAGGAGCTGCAGACGGTGAACACGGAGCTGCGCCAGCGCACCGACGACATGAATCGCCTCAATGCCTTCCTCGAGTCGGTGGTCGGCAGCCTGCGCTCGGCCGCGGTGGTGGTGAACAACAACCTCGACGTGCTCATGTGGAACCGGCGCGCCCAGGATCTCTGGGGCCTGCGCGCCGACGAGGTCCAGGGCCGCGGACTGCTCAATCTCGACATCGGCCTGCCGGTGGCGGAGCTGCGCGGCATGCTGCGTCCCTGCCTCGCGGGCGAGGCCGAGCACGAGGAAACGCTGCTCGACGCCATCAACCGGCGCGGCAGGAAAATCAAGTGCCGCGTCACCTGCTCGCCGCTCGTCCTGCCCGACAAGAAGCGCGAAGGCATCATCCTGCTGATGGAAGAGGTCGCCGCCTGAGCGTTCCGGGCGCGATGCTTGCATCGCGCACGGGATGGCGACGAAGGACATCGTCGTAATCGGCGCCTCGGCGGGCGGCATGGGGGCGCTCGAGCGGCTCGTCGCCGGCCTGCCCGCGGATCTGCCGGCCGCGGTGTTCGTGGTGTGGCATCTCGCGCCGGGCGTGAGGAGCGTGCTGCCGACGATGCTATCGCGCGCCGGTCGGCTGCCGGCGGCGCATGCCGAGGATGGCGACGCCATCATGCCCGGGCGCATCTACGTCGGACCGAACGACCATCACATGCTGCTCGAGCGCGGCTACACCCGCGTGACCAAGGGGCCGAAGGAGAACCGCTTCCGACCGGCGATCGACCCGCTGTTCCGCTCGGCCGCCTACATCTACAGCACGCGCGCGATCGGCGTGGTGCTTTCCGGGGCGCTCGACGACGGCACGGCGGGGCTTTGGGCCATCAAGATGCGCGGCGGCACCGCGGTCGTGCAAGACCCCTCCGATGCCATGCACCGCTCGATGCCGCTCAGTGCGCTCGACAACGTCGCGGTGGACTACAAGCTGCCCGTCGCCGACATCGGCCCGCTCCTCGGACGCCTGACGCGCGAGCAGGCGGCGCCCGAACCGCTCATCGCCGCCGCGGAGCGCGAGAAGATGGAGGCCGAGGTCAAGATCGCGCGCGAGGTCGATTCACGGGTGGAGAACATCCTGCAATTCGGGGAGCTTTCGCCCTTCACCTGCCCGGAGTGCCACGGCGTGCTATCGATGTTCCGCGACGGCCGGATCATCCGTTTCCGCTGCCACACCGGGCATGCTCTGTCTTGCGGCACGCTGCTCGAGTCGGCGAGCGAGCAAGTCGAGCAGCGCCTGATGGATGCGCTGCGCGCGCTCGACGAGACCATCATGCTGCTCAATTCACTCGGCGAGGGATACGCGAAGCGTGGCGACACCGCGGCCGCCGACCAGTGCTTCAACCGCGCGCGCGAAGCGTTCGAGCGCTCGCGGCCGATCCGCGAAGCCGCGCTCGCGAACGAGGAGCTCAGCCCCGAGGACCTGCGCGAAGCGCGCGCCTGACGCCTTTATTTGATGGTGATCTGCGTGCGAAGCAGCGCCGGCGACGAGAGCTTCGCGCGCCAGACGAGCGTGCTCGTCGGCCGCCGGCGGTCGAAGCCGCGCGAGATCCAGCCGTAGAGCGGCGACACGCTGCCGCGATAGATCTCCGCGGTGCCCTCCGGCGGCAGCGCGAGCTCGAGCGTGATGCCGTCGCGCTCGATGAGATAGCCCTGCGCCACCGCGTCGACGCGGCAGTCCTCGGCGCAGTGGAAGAGCAGCTCGACCTCGTGCTCCTCGGCCATGGTGAGCGAGTCCTCGACGAGCAGGCGTCGTGCGCGCTTGTCGAGCGCGAGGAGCCGGCGGTGCTTCACCGGGTCGGCAAGGCGCAGGTAGCCGTCGTGCCAGCCCTCGAAGGTGTCCTTTTCCGACGAGGAGAGCCACAGCCCGCAGCCGGCACGCGCGTGCTTCACCCACATGAAGTTGCCGCCCTGCTCCGACTGGTCGAGCCCGTCGATGCGCACCGTGTTGTGCGCGCCGGTGCCGCGGAAGTACTCGCGCCAGCGCTTCTGCGTGTGATAGGCATAGGTGCCCGGATCCACCAGGAACTCGCGCCCGCCGACGGACAGCGTGAACGAAAGCGCATCCGCATGCCCGTGCGCAGCGATGGTGGTGTAGCCGAGAGGGCCGGCGTCCACCACCGCGCGGATCTCCGCCGGGGTGCCGAGGTCCGCTCCCAGGACGTGGTAGCCGCCCTCCGGAAAGCTCTGGCGCACGGGGAGGCGCGTCGCCTCGGCTGACAGTGCGTCGTATTGGGCGACGGCGGCGCTGCCGAGCAGCCAGCGCGCGCGCTCGTCGAGCGCACCCGCCTTCAGCTTGAAATCGCCGCGGCGGAAAAGCAGCGCACCCAGGCCGAGTGCCGAGCGCTGGGGCGCGAAGCCCGGATCGGGATCGAGGCGCACGAGGTAGCCGTCGTCCGCGTCGCCGAACATCGGCACGTTGCCGCCGACGTCCATGATGGCGGCGAGGTAGTCCATCATCGCCTCGATGCGCTGCTCGTACGCAGCCGAGAACGGCTCCACACCGCCTGCTCGCGGTTGACGCCGTCGGGCGCGTTCTGTGCGAGCGCCTCGCGCTCGAGGATCGCTTTCGCATGCCTGCCCCACTCGGCAAGCTCCGGCCAGTGCGGCCAGGTGAGCGCGGCGACGAAGAGCCCGGTGGCTTCGCCGAGGAGATGATTGTTGGCGGAGGAATGCGCCGAGAACCAGTGGCGGATGAAATGCGCGTGCTCGTACACGGAGCGGAGCCACCGGCTCTTGAAGTCCGCGTCGTCGATCGGCTGCACCAGCTGCCAGGCGAGCGCCCAGTTCACGAGGCGGATGCCGGCCTCGAGCGCGCTCGCCCAGTTGGGGCCCATGGCATAAGGGCAGGCGATGAACCAGCTCTCGAGCTGCTCGACGAGCGCGTCGTAGTAGCGGCGCTTGCCGGATAACGCATACGCCTGGGCGAGGCTGACGAGCTGCAGGTGGCGGTTCGGCTCCCAGAGGTACTTGATGTCGCCGACCAGGTTCGGATCGCGATAGTCGAGGAGCTTGCCGTAGACGAGCGGCGCCTCGATGCCGGTCTTCGGATCGCGGTTCCAGCGCGGCGGCACGCCCACCTCGAGCTCGCGCAGCGCGAACAGATCGAGGCGGCCGCGCGCGATCTCGTCGGCCGCGGCGAGGTAGCGCTCGGGGTTCACGCCGGGATCGCGATGGACCCACGGCTTCGCCGTGACCGCCAGGTCGGGCGCCGGCACCGCGGGCGCGCGCAGGAGCCCCGAGCGCTCGGCGCGCGCGAGCATGGCGCGCAGCGCCCGATGAGCCACCTCCAGCGGCGTCATGCAGCGCAGGCGGTTCAGCCGCCAGCGCAGCGTCTTCGTCAGCCGCGGAGGTACGTCCGGTGCCAGATTTCGAGGTTCAGTAGCGTCCACAGCAGCTCTTCGTGATTTCGTTTTCCGGCGAGGTGCTCGTCGATCAGCCGGTCGAGCACCGCGCCGTCGCAGTAAGCGCGCGTGCGGCAGCCGGCGCCGCGCAGGTGGTCGACGACGAGCTCGCGCGCCTCAGTGCGCATGAGATCGCCGAGCGGGATGCGAAAGCCGCGCTTCCGCGGCTTGAGCGGCGCGTCGCCGAGGAGCTTCTCGTCGGCGCGCCGCAGGATCCATTTGGTGGAGAGCCCGCGCACGCGCGCCGCGTCCGGCAGCGACGAGACGTACTCGCCGAGGCGGTGATCGAGGAACGGCGCCCGCAGCTCGAGCGACGCCGCGGCGGTCAGGCGATCGGTGCGCTCGAGCAGGCTGTCGGCGAGCCAGCTCACCTGCTCGTAGTAGAGGATGCGCTTGAGCGAGCTCGTCGCGCCCTCCGCCGGCGGCGGCTCCTGCGGCTCGGCGACCGGGATGACGAAAAGCCCGTTCACCCTCTTCGCGCCGGGGGCGAGGCCACGCAGGAACGTGTGGCGTCGATAGCCGCCGAGGATCTCATCGCCGCCGTCGCCCGAGAGCACGAGCTTCACCTCCCGCGCCACCTCGCGCGCGAGCAGATGCAGCGCCACGTCCGCCGGGCGGTGGAACGGCGCATCGCGCCTTAGCACCGCCTGGGGCAGCGCGCCGAGCACGTCGCGGCGCGCGAGCACCACCTCGCGGTGGCCGGTGCCAAAGTGCTTCGCCACGCGCGCGGCCGCGGCAAGCTCGCTTTGCTTGTCGTCGGCGAAGCCCGCCGAGAAGGTCGCGATGCGCTCGCTATGGCGTTTCATGAGCGCGACG
>VBCM01000174.1 GCA_005883675.1 Betaproteobacteria bacterium | reverse complement strand
CTTCATCGGCGAGCCGACGAAGCCCGCGCGCCGGTACATCGCCTGGGCGCGCTCGTTCTGCATGTCGGTGAGGAGCGTAATGCGCAGCACGCCCTCGGCGCGCGCCGCGGCCACCACGTGCTTGAGGAGCGCCTCGCCGATGCCGCGCTTGCGCTCGTCGGGATGCACCACCAGATCCTCGAACAAGGCCGCCTTGCCGCCCTCGGCGGTGCTGACGGTGTAGAGCAGGCTCGCCATCGCGACGACGCGCTTGCCTTCGCGCGCCACGAAGACCTTGCCGATCTGCGGGTTCGCGAGGATTGCCTCCAGCGCGCGGCGCTGCTTCTCCGCGTTCGGCTGGAACTCCGCTTCGTCGGTGAAGAGCACGCCGAGGAGCTCCACCAGTTGAGGAAGATCTTTTGCTGTGGCCGGACCGTACTGGAGTTCCATGGAATGACCCCAGTATCTCGATGGTCAGCGGTTACCTGCGCGCGCCGCTTTTGCGCTGGCCCGTGTTGAGCGTTTTCTTATATCGCGCCGCTTCGCTTCCGACCGCATGACTGAGCGCAGCGCTTCGTTAACCGCCTTGGCATTCTTGAATCGCTTATGTACGTCGGGCTCAATCACGACGACGTTGGTGTTCTCGATATAGCGGTTGTAGTACTTGCCTCTCACGCCGCGAGAAAAATCGTATTCGGGGCGCATCTCAGGCTCCTTGACCTTATGCTTCGTAATCCTGTCGCTCATGTACGGTCGCTCTGCGAGCCGAAATAATACGAATGGTATCGCCTTGCTCCACGTGATACACGACCAAAAGGCGTCCCGCCGTTGATTGGCCAACAGTAACAAGGCGCTCTTCACCTATCGAATGATCGGGGTCCGATACAGTCACGGCGAGTGCGTCGCCGAAGACGGTAGTTGCTTCCTGGAACCCGACGCCGTGCTTGCGCTTATTCCGGACGCTCTTTGTTCGGATCCCATGTAAAGCGCATCTAATCGAAGATAGAGTTTGTACGGCGCCTATACGTTGAACCGGAAGTGGATGACGTCGCCATCGCGCACGACGTAATCCTTGCCCTCCAGACGCAGCTTCCCTGCCTCCTTCGCGCCCAGCTCGCCGCCATGGGCAACAAAATCGTCGTATGTCGCGACCTCGGCGCGAATGAAGCCGCGCTCGAAGTCGGTGTGGATGACGCCGGCCGCCTGCGGCGCGGTGGCGCCGGCGGCGATGGTCCAGGCGCGCACCTCCTTCGGGCCGGCGGTGAAGTAGGTCTGCAAGCCGAGGAGCTCGTACGCCGCGCGGATCATGCGGTCGAGGCCGGGCTCCTGCATGCCCATGTCCTCGAGGAAGAGCTTCTTGTCCTCGTCGGGCATGTCGGCGATCTGCGATTCCAGTGCCGCGGAAATTGGCACCACCGGCGCGCCTTCCTTCGCCGCGTATGCCTGGACCGCGGCGAGCGCCGCCGCAGAGCCGTTCTCCGCGACGTTCGCGACGTACATCGTCGGCTTCATGGTGAGCAGAAAGAGCGGCCGCAGCACCGCGTGCTCTTCGCGCGTGAGCTCCGCGCTGCGCGCGGGGAGGCCCTGATCGAGCACGGCGCGCACTTTTTTGAGCGCGGCGACGAGCCGCTGCGCCTCCTTGTCGCCGCCCGCCTGCGCCACCTTCTCGTACTTCGCGAGCTGGCGCTCCACCGATTCGAGATCGGCGAGCGCGAGCTCGGTATTGATCGTCTCGATGTCGGATACGGGGTCGATCTTGCCCGCGACGTGCACGACGTTCGGATCGTCGAAGCAGCGCACCACGTGCGCGATCGCGTCGGTCTCGCGGATGGTGGCGAGGAACTTGTTGCCCAGCCCCTCGCCCTTCGAAGCGCCCGCGACGAGGCCGGCGATGTCGACGAACTCGACCACCGCCGGCACCACCTTCTGCGGCTGCGCGATCTCGGCGATGACATCGAGGCGCAAGTCCGGCACTTCCACGATGCCGACATTCGGCTCGATGGTGCAGAACGGGTAGTTCTCGGCGGCGATGCCCGCCTTGGTGATGGCGTTAAAGAGCGTCGACTTGCCGACGTTCGGCAAGCCGACGATGCCACAGCGCAAGCTCATTTCTTACGGCCGAGCAGGCTGCTGAAGAGACCTTTCTTCTCGCTCTCCGGCTTCTTCTCCGTGGGCTTCGGGGCTACCTCGGCAGCTGGCGCTTCTTTCTTCGGCGACTCCTTCTTCGGCGGTGGATTCTCGTCCGTATGTAGCTTGTTCATCGCGCCCTGCATGTCGCCGGCGAGAAGCTGCGGCAGCACCTCGAGGGATTTGTCGATCGCGGCGTCGATCGCCGTTTTTTCCTCCGCCGGCGGGCGCTCGAGCACGTAGTCGGCGCCTTCGCGCCCCGGCGGCGGCTTGCCCACGCCGAGGCGCAGGCGCCAATAGTCGTGCGTCGCGAGGCGCTGCGAGATGTCCTTCAGGCCGTTGTGGCCGGCGATGCCGCCGCCCTGCTTGAGCCGCGCGACACCGGGCGCGAAGTCGAGCTCGTCATGCACCACCAGGATCTCTTCCGGCTTGATCTTGAAAAAGCCGGCGAGCATCTGCACCGGCTGGCCCGAGAGGTTCATGAAGCTCTGGGGCAGCAGCAGCCACGGGCCGCCCGGTTCATGACGCCCGACGAGCGCCTTGAACTTCGGGTCCTTGCGCAGCACGACGCCGTTGTGCGACGCGTAGCGCTCCACCAGCCAGAAGCCGGCGTTGTGCCGCGTGCGCTCGTACTCCTTGCCCGGATTGCCCAGGCCGACAACCAGCCGTATGCCCACGCCTTATTTCTTCTCTTTCTTCTCGCCCTTGTCCGCAGCGGCCGGCTTCTCGGCCTTCGGCGCGGCTTTGTCACCGGTCTTCTCGCCTTCGGCAGTCGCGGCTTCCGGTGTCGCGGCCTGCTCGATGGTCGGCACTTCCGACGGCGCCACCGCGGCGGTCGCTGCGGCTTCCTCTTCCTCGGTGACGAGCGCCGGCACGACCACGGTTGCGACAACCGGGTTCTCGTCCTTGTGCAGCGACAGCTCCACACCCTTGGGAAGCGGAACCTCGCGCACATGCAGCGAGTGGCCGACGGCGAGGTTGCCGAGATCGATCTCGATGTATTCCGGCAGGTCGTCGGGGAAGCAGATGATGTCGAGCTCGTTCAGCACGTGGTTCACCACGCCGCCCTGCTCCTTCACGCCCGGGGACTTCTCGGCGTTCACGAAGTGCAGGGGCACCTTCATGTGGATCTTCTTGTCCTTGGAGACGCGCTGGAAGTCGATGTGCTGCACCTGCGCCTTGAACGGATGCATGTTCACCGCGCGCAGCAGCACCTGCTCCTGGGTGCCGTCGAGCGCGAGCGTCAGGATGGAGGCGTGGAATTTCTCGTTCCGCAGGCTCTGGTAGAGATCCTTGTGGTCGAGCTCGATGGTGATCGCTTCCTTGTCGCCGCCGTAGACGATGCCGGGCACCCTGCCCAGGCGGCGCAGACGGCGGCTCGCACCCGTTCCCTGCGCTTCGCGCTTGCGCGCGCTGATTTCGATTGCCATTTCGCTTTGCTCCTAGTTAAAGCCGACCCCGCGACCAGGCGCCGGCCGGTTGAAAGTCGTTTCCTATTCGATGAAGAGCGAGCTGACCGACTCCTCGGTATAGATGCGCAGGATCGTCTCGGCGATGAGGCCGGCGACCGACAGGCTGCGGATTTTCTTGCAGGCGCGCGCGTCCTCGCGCAGCGGAATGGTGTCCGTCACGACGAGCTCGTCGAGCGGCGAGCCGGCGATGCGCTCGACCGCACCGCCCGAGAGCACCGCGTGGGTGCAATAGGCGACCACCTTGGTGGCGCCTTCCTCTTTCAGCACCTGCGCCGCTTTCACCAGCGTGCCGGCGGTGTCGACCATGTCGTCCATGATGACGCAGGTGCGGTCCTTCACTTCGCCGATGACGTTCATCACCTCGCTCACGTTGGCGCGCGGGCGGCGCTTGTCGATGATGGCGAGGTCCGATTCCAGGCGCTTGGCGAGCGCGCGGGCGCGCACCACGCCGCCGACATCGGGCGAGACGACGATCAGGTTCTCATAGCGCTGCTTCCACACGTCGCCGAGCAGCACCGGCGCGGCGTAGATATTGTCGACCGGGACGTCGAAGAAACCCTGGATCTGGTCGGCGTGCAGATCCATGGTCAGCAGGCGCGCGACGCCGACGGAGGTGAGCATGTTGGCGACCACCTTGGCGCTGATCGCGACGCGCGCCGAGCGCGGCCGGCGATCCTGGCGCGCGTAGCCGAAGTACGGAATGGCGGCCGTGACGCGCGCGGCGGAGGAGCGCTTGAGCGCGTCGATCATCACCAAGAGCTCCATCAGGTTGTCGTTGGTCGGCGCGCAAGTCGACTGCAAAACAAAGACGTCCTTGCCGCGGACGTTTTCCAGCAGCTCGACCATCACTTCGCCGTCGGAGAACTTGCCGACGATCGCGCGGCCGAGCGAGAAATTCAGATGCTTGGCCACGTCCTGCGCCAGCCGCGCATTGGCATTGCCGGTGAACACCATCAGCCGGTCGAGCGCGGCGCTGTTCAGTCCGGTGTTCATCGCGGTCATAGTAAATGGCTGGGGAGGAAGGATTCGAACCCTCGTATGCCGGAATCAAAATCCGGTGCCTTAACCAGCTTGGCGACTCCCCATTTGTTTAATCAGCCCAGTCATAGAGCGGATGCCGGTCGAGCCCCTGCGCGACGAATCCGCTCATCCCGGACGGCAACTGCGCGTGAACCGCCGCGGCTTCGGCCTGGGTCGCGAACTCGGCGAAGAGGCATGCTCCGGAGCCCGTCATGCGCGCTTGCGGGCATCGATGCTTGAGCCACGCGAGCTGCGCCGCCACCTCGGGGTAGCGCTCGACGACCACGGCTTCGAGATCGTTCGCTCCCTGCCCCGAGAAAAGGGGCGGTATTGTGAGTCGTTTGGACTGCCCTGTCAACGCAAACGAGAAGATTTCCTTCGTGGAAACCGCGACTTGCGGCGTGATGACGAGATACCAGGCGGTGGGCAGCGAAAGCGCGGTGAGCCGCTCGCCAATGCCTTCGCCGAGTGCATTGCGGCCGTAGATAAACAACGGCACATCCGCGCCGAGTTCGCCCCCCAGCGCGAGTAGCCGCGAGCGCGGGAGCTCAAGGCTCCATAGGCGGTTTAGCGCGAGCAGCACGGTGGCCGCGTCCGACGAGCCGCCACCCAGCCCGCCGCCGACCGGCAGCAGCTTTTCCAGCGCGATGTCGGCGCCGAGGGGCGACCCGCTCGCCTGCTTGAGCGCGCGGGCGGCGCGCAGGCAGAGATTTTCCTCCCCGAACGGGCCCGTGAAGCGCAGCTCGCCATCGTCGCGCACGCCGATGCGGACGCGGTCGGCGCGGTCGATGAGGCGAAACACCGTCTGCAGTTCGTGATAGCCATCGGCCCGGCGGCCGAGGACGTGCAGGAAGAGGTTGAGCTTTCCCGGCGCCGGCAGCTCGCTCACTTCCATGCGGTGATGGCGAGGCGCAGCTCGACGTCCTGGTAGGTGAGGCGCATGAGCGACGGACGCTCGTCGCCGTACGCCTGGTAGTCGACATGCCAGCCACGCTGATCGAGCGAGAGCAGCTTGCCGTCGGACGCTCTTTGGCTGCGCGCCGGCACGCCGGGGGTCGCGCGCCCCTGCACCCAGTCGGCGAGGCCTTCGAGTGGCAGCCGGAAGCCGAGCGTGCGCTCGGTGAGCGACTCGGCGTCCGGCGCGCGGAACTCGCGGCCGTCGGCGGTGGTGAGCTGGACGGCGTCGCCTTCGCGCACGATGCGCGCGACGCCCTGGCCCATGGGCGTGGTGACGAGCATCTCGTCGCCGGCGCCGGCATGGCGCCACTGCAGGTTGCCGGTGAAAGCGTCCTTCGCGTAGCGCGCGGCGATGCGGCCGAGGAGCTCGAATTCGACCGTGGCCGGCGGTTTTAACTCGACATGTGCGCAGGCGGCGGCGAGGAGCGCCGCGACCGTGATGGCGCGCTTCACTTCTTCAGGCGCTTGATCGTCTTCAGCAGGGTCTCGTTGTCCGGCGCGGTCTTCAGGGACTCCTGCCAGATGCGGTTCGCTTCGTTGCGCTGCCCGAGCACCCACAGCACCTCGCCCAGGTGCGCGCCGATCTCGGCGTCGGGGCGGCCGTCGTAGGCGCGCTTGAGCGTCTGCGCGGCGCCCTTGAGGTCGCCCTCGCGATACTGCACCCAGCCGAAGCTGTCCATGATGAAGGAGTCGTCGGGCGAGAGCTCCAGCGCTTTCTCGACCAGCTTGCGCGCTTCGCCGAGGCGCGTGTTGCGGTCGGCGAAGGAATAGCCGAGCGCGTTGTAGGCGTGGGCGTGATCGGGCTTGACCTCGATCAGCTTGCGCAGGTTGCGCTCGAGCACGTCGAACTTATCGAGCTTCTCGGCGGTGAGCGCGTAGTCGTAGAGGCGCAGCAGCTGCGCCTCGGCCACGGTGAATTGCACTTCCTGGCCGGGATGGTCGGCGGCGGTCTTGTGCAGGTACTCGCGCGCGGCCTGGAGCTTTCCTTCCTTGGCGATCGCGTTGGCGGTGCGCAGCCGCGCCGGCAGCGCGTGCTCGCCGTCCTGGATCTGCTCGTACCACTCGACGGCGCGCGGCCACTGCTTCTGCTCCTCGGCGATCTGGCCGAGGATGAAGCGCGCGCCGTCCGGGTCGCGATAGTCGGGCGCCGAGACGAGGCGCTTCATGTTCTCCTCGGCGACCGCGTAGTCCTTGAGCTGCAGGGCGAGTAGGCCCACGGTGTAGACGAGCTCGGTGTCACCCGGATTCGCCGTCAGCACCGCCTCGAACTGCTTGCGCGCTTCGGGCGCGCGCTTGTCCGCGACGAGCGCCCGCGCGTAGGCGAGGCGGCCGCCCCGCGACTGCGGATTCTTGGCCACGAAGTCGGCGAGGCGCTTCGCCGCCTGCGCGGTCGAGCGCTTTTGCACAATCTGCGCCTCCAGCATCGCGGGCGCTTCCCACTCCGGACGCATCTCGGCGGCGCGGCGCGCCTCGCTGAGCGCCATCTGCTCGTCATCGGCGAGCGCCGCGGCCTGTGCGATGGCGAAATGCGCCGGCGCGAGCTCCGGATGCCGCGCGGCGAGCTTCTGCACCACGCGCAGGTTCGAGCGCTTGTCGGGATTGCCGGCGAGCAGCCGATTGATCTGCAGGTAGCCGCGCTCCTGGTCCACGCCTTCGGTGTTGAGGAGCTTCGCCAGGTAGGGCTCCGCCTCGTCGACCTTGCGCGCCGATACGAGGAGCGACGCGACGACGCTCAGTGCCGCGGCCGACTGCGGCTCGATTTCGTACCAGGTCTTCGCCGCGTCGAGCGCGAGGTCGTTCAGCCGGCCCTGGTTCGCCACCTCCACCGCGCGGCGCGCGACGCGCGCGTCGCGCGTACGTCGGGCGAGGTCGAGGTAGGTCTTCGCGGCGAGCGCGTAATCGCCTCGCTGCTGCGCGATCTCGCCGAGCAGCATGTCGTAGAGCTCGGTGTCGTCATTCGCGGCGGGTTGAGCGAACGCGGCGGCATGCAGGCCGAGCGCGATAACGGCAAAGGGGAGAAGCAAGCGACGAAGCATGGGGATCCGACTGATCTTAGGTATATTTGGTGCTGCGCACAAGCCGCATCACATGGCTAGATTCTCCCATGCCTGAATTACCCGAAGTAGAAGTGACGCGCCGCGGCCTCGCGCCGCAGCTCGCGGGACGCGTGATCTCCGCCGTCGAGGTGCGCGAGCCGCGGCTGCGCTGGCCGGTGCCGCAAGCTGTGCGCAAGCTTGCCGGGCGCACGGTGCGCGCGGTGCTACGGCGCGGCAAGTACCTGCTGGTCGATTGCGGCGACGGCCATCTGATCCTGCATCTCGGCATGTCCGGCAGCCTGCGCATGCTGGCGCCGGGCACGCCGGCGCAGAAGCACGACCATTTCGATCTCGTGCTCGGTGACCGCGTGCTGCGGCTGCGCGATCCGCGGCGCTTCGGCGCCGTGCTGTGGACGAAGGATGCCGTGCACGCGCATCCGCTGCTCGCGAACCTCGGCATCGAGCCGCTGTCGCGCGCGCTCGACCCGGCGCGCCTTTATGCGCTCACTCGAAAGCACCGCGCGCCGATCAAGCAATTCCTGATGGACGGGCGGCGCATCGTTGGCGTCGGCAACATCTACGCGAGCGAGAGTCTGTTTCGCGCCGGCATCGATCCGCGCACGCCGGCGAACCGGCTGTCGCTTGCGCGCTGCGCCAGGCTCGCCAAAGCGATCAAGGACATCCTGCGCGCGGCGATCCGCGCCGGCGGCTCTAGCCTGCGCGACTACGTCGGCGCCAACGGCGAGCATGGCGAGGCGCAGAGCCGGCATCGGGTTTACGAGCGCGAGGGCCAGCTCTGCCGGAGCTGCGGCGCGAAGATCAGGCGGCTCGTGCAGGGGCAGCGCTCGAGCTACTACTGCCCGCGGTGCCAGAAATGAATTCTGTAATTGCCGGTTTAGCTCTTCGCTCTCTGCTTCAGGCGCTTCGCCACCAGCGGGTGGACGAATTCGGTCACATCGCCGCCGAGGCTCGCGATCTCGCGCACCAGCGTCGCCGAGATGAACATGTGCTGCTCGGAGGGCGTGAGGAAGATGGTCTCCATCTCCGGGTAGAGGTTGCGGTTCATGCCCGCGAGCTGAAACTCGTACTCGAAGTCCGACACCGCGCGTAGCCCCCGCAGCACGACGCGCGCGCCCTGCTTGCGCACGAAATCAGTCAGCAGGCCCGCGAAACCGACCACCTGCAGGTTCTTGACATCGGCCAATACTTCGCGCGCCATGGCGATGCGCTCTTCGAGCGAGAAGTAGGGCTTCTTCGCCTTGCTGTCGGCGATGGCGAGGATCACGGCATCGAAGAGCGTGCTCGCGCGGCGCACGAGGTCCTCGTGGCCGCGGGTGAGCGGATCAAACGTTCCCGGGTATACCGCCTTGATCATCGCTTCTCCACTGGAAGAGCTGGTAGCTCACCTGGCCGGCGCGCGCGCTTTTCAGCTCGCGCCAGCGGCCGCCCAGCGTGCACGCCGCGGGCGCTTCGAGGTAGACGCGCGCACCGTCGGCGAGCCGCGGCTCGAGCCGCTCGAGCACCGCGGGCAGCGCATTCTGCCTGAACGGCGGATCGAGGAAAACCACGTCGAAGCGCTCGCGCGTGCTTTGCAGATAATCGAGCGCGTCGCCGAGGACGAGCTCCACGGCGTGCGCGCGAATCGTCTCGCGCGTGGTTTGCAGTGCGCTGAAGACGGCGCGGTCGGCTTCCACCATCACCACGCGCGCGGCGCCGCGCGAGGCCGCCTCGAAGCCGAGCGCGCCGGAGCCGGCGAAAAGATCGAGGCAACTACTGCCGTCGAGCGATTGTCCCAGCCAGTTGAAGAGCGTCTCGCGCACGCGGTCGGGCGTCGGGCGCAGGCCCGGGCGCGAGGCGACGCGGATGCGCCGGCCGCGATACGCGCCCGCGATGATGCGGATCTGCCCTTTGCTAGAATGCATTGATCCATGGTAGCAGCGCTTTCCTGGGCCGCGCGCCTGAAGAACGGTCTCGCGCGCACGCGGGAAGTGCTGAACACGCCCGTCTCCGAGCTCTTCGTCCGCCGCCGCGTGGACGAGTCGCTGTTCGAGGATCTGCAGACGGCGCTGTTGCAAGCCGACTGCGGCGTCGCCGCCACCGACTGGCTCCTCGAGTCGCTGCGCGAGAAGGCGCGCCGCGAACGCATCGAAGACGCCGAAGCGCTCAAGCGCGCGCTCACGGACTCGGTGACCGAGCTCCTGCGGCCGCTCGAGCGCTCGCTGGATGTGTCGCGCGCACGCCCCTTCACCATCATGATCGCCGGCGTGAACGGCTCCGGCAAAACCACTTCGATCGGCAAGCTCGCCAAATGGCTGCAGTCCCAGGGCAAGAGCGTGCTGCTCGCCGCCGGCGACACGTTTCGTGCCGCCGCTCGCGAGCAGCTCGTCGTCTGGGGCGAGCGCAACGCCGTCCCGGTGATCGCCCAGGCGGGCGGCGATCCGGGCGCGGTTATCTATGACGCGCTCAATGCGGCGCGCTCGCGCGGAGCCGATGTGGTGATTGCCGACACGGCGGGGCGGCTGCCGACGCAGTTGCACCTGATGGAGGAGATACGCAAGGTGAAGCGGGTGGCGGCCAAGGCGCAAGGCGACGCCCCGCACGAGGTGCTGCTGGTTCTCGACGCCAACACCGGGCAGAACGCCATCGCGCAGGTGAAAGCATTCGACGATGCGCTCGGGCTCACCGGGCTCGTGCTGACAAAGCTGGATGGCACCGCCAAGGGCGGCGTGGTCTGCGCCATCGCGCGCGAAAGGCCGGTGCCGCTGCTCTTTGTCGGGGTGGGCGAGGACATCGACGACCTGCGCCCGTTCAAGGCGCAGGAATTCGCCGAGGCGCTGGTTGGTTAGCTTCTCGGCGGTCGCCAAGCGCTATGCCGGCGGCGAGGAGGCGCTGCGCGGCGTGAGCTTCGCCATGGAGGCGGGCGAGCTGGTCTTCATCACCGGCCGCTCGGGCGCGGGCAAGTCGACGCTGCTCAAGCTCATTCCCGCGATCGAGCGTCCGAGCTCGGGCAGCGTGATCGTCAACGGCCAGAACGTCGGCGCGCTGAAGCGCGCGGCGATCCCGTACCTGCGGCGCAACGTCGGCCTCGTGTTCCAGGACCAGAAGCTGCTCTATGACCGCACGGTCTATGACAACGTCATGTTGCCGCTCTCGTTCTCCGCCCAGCCGCCGAAGGAAGCGGCGCGGCGCGCGCGCGCGGCGCTCGACAAGGTCGGCCTCTCCGGGCGCGAGAAGGCGAACCCGATCCAGCTCTCCGGCGGCGAGCAGCAGCGCCTCGCCATTGCCCGCGCGGTAGTGAACCGGCCCGCGATCCTCATCGCCGACGAGCCCACGGCGAATCTCGACGCCGAAGCGGCGCGCCGCATCGTCGACATCTTCGTCGAGTTCAACCGCGTCGGGGTCACCGTGCTCCTCGCGACGCACGACCACGGGCTCGTCGCGCAGTACGCAAAGCGGCGGCTGCACCTCGAGGGCGGCCGGCTGCAATGAGAGCGTGGCTGCGCCAGCACCGCCAGGCGCTCGCGCGCGCCGCCGCGCGCATCGGCGTGCTGAATACGCTCGTCGTCGGCGTGGCGCTCGCGCTGCCCGCGGGCGGCTACGCGCTGCTCGAAAGCCTGCGCGCGCTCACCGGGCGGCTCACGCTCAAGCCGCAGATCTCGCTCTTTCTCGACGCCAAACGCGCCGACGTCGATGCGCTCGCGGCGCGCATCAAGCGCGATCCGCGGGTCCTCGGCCTGCGCTTCGTGCCGCGCGACGAGGCGCTGCGGGAGATCGGCACCGTACAGGGCGTGAACGATCTCGTCGCCGCGCTCGGGCGCAATCCCCTGCCCGACGGCTTCGTGGTAAGCACCGCCAATGCAAGCGTGGAGCCGCTCGCGGCGGAGCTCGCCCAGCTGCCCGGTGTGGCGCACGTGCAGGCCGATGCGCTGTGGGCGCGGCGGCTTGCGAGCCTCGCCCGGCTTGGCCGCGCGAGCGTCTGGCTGCTGGCCGGGCTACTCGCTGCGGCGCTCGTCGCCGTCACTTTCAACACCATCCGGCTGCAGATCCTTACGCAACGCGAGGAGATCGAGATCTCGAAGCTCCTCGGCGCGACCGATGCCTTCGTGGGCCGGCCGTTCTATTACGCCGGCCTGCTGCAAGGCCTGGCGGGCGGCGCCATTGCTCTCGCGCTCGTCTACGCATCGCTCGCCCTCCTCAACCACGAGATGGCGCCGCTCGCCGCGACCTACGGGTCGGACTTCCGGCTCGCCTTCCTGGGCCGCGGCGACGCGGCTGCCGTGCTGGCGCTGGCCGGCATCCTGGGGTGGCTGGGTGCCCACCTCTCTATAGGCCGCCATCTGCGGTGGCTGTAGGCATGTTAGTCCCCGCTTCCGTCACGGTCGCCGGGAAACCATTTGGCGCCTTAGCACTCTAATGACACGAGTGCTAAAATTTTCCGCTCAAGGAGGAACGGCTATGGCTTTGCAAGCAGCGATGCCCCTGCCCGTGTCGGCAGCGATGCCGATGCCGACAGGCAGCCTCGAGGCTTACATCCAGACGGTGAACCGCTTCCCGATCCTGAGTGCCGAGGAGGAGCGGCGCCTCGCGCGGCGCTTCCGCGATGACGGCGACCTGGACGCGGCGCGCCAGCTCGTGCTTTCGCACTTGCGGCTGGTGGTCGCCGTGGCGCGCGGCTACCTCGGCTACGGGCTGCCGCACGCCGACCTGATCCAGGAAGGCAACATCGGCCTGATGAAGGCGGTGAAGCGCTTCGATCCCGAGCGGGGCGTGCGCCTCGTGTCCTTCGCCATCCACTGGATCAAGGCGGAGATGCACGAGTACATCCTGCGCAACTGGCGGCTCGTGAAGGTCGCGACCACCAAGGCGCAGCGCAAGCTCTTCTTCAACCTGCGCTCCCCGAGGAAGTCGTCGAGATGGAGACGCGCCTCGCCGGCCAGGAGCTCGCTTTCGAAGGCGAGCGCGACGATGACGAGGCGTACGCGCCGGTGCATTACCTCGCCGACGAGGCCGACGAGCCTTACCGCGTGCTCGAGGCCGTGGAGAGCGAGCGCGTGCGTACCGAGGGCCTGCAGAAGGCGCTCGCGACGCTCGATCCGCGCAGCCGCCGGATCGTGGAAGCGCGCTGGCTGCGCGAGAAGGACGCCGCTACCCTGCACGACCTCGCCGCGGAGTTCAAGGTCTCGGCCGAGCGCATCCGGCAGATCGAGGCGAAGGCGCTCGACAAGATGCGTAAGCTCCTGCCCGCGCCAGCGTAATCAACTAACCGATGTAACGAACGGCCGCCGAGCGCGGCCGTTTTTGTTTCAGCTCTGGTTCAAGATCACCGGCAGATCGTGCGGCAGGTCTTCGACGAGGCGATCGTGGCGCACGAGCAGGCGCAGCCGCCCCTGCGGATCGATGACGTACGACTGGGCGCTGTGGTCCACGGTGTAGGTATCGCCCTGCTTGCGCTTCTCGTAGTAGATCTTGAATTCCTTCGCCACGCGCTGCGTTGCGGCCGGATCGCCGCGCAGCGCGATGAAGCGTGGGTCGAACGCATGCACGTAGCGATCGAGGTCCTGCGGCGTGTCGCGCTCCGGGTCAACGGTGACAAAGAGCACCTGCACCCGGTCCGCGTCCGGGCCGAGCGTTTTCATCACGCCGGCGAGATCGGCGAGCGTGGTGGGGCAGACGTCCGGGCAGTGCGTGAAGCCGAAGAAGAGCACCACGGCCTTGCCGCGAAAGTCGGCGAGATGGCGCACACGGCCGCTGGTATCGGCGAGCTCGAGCGCCTTGCCGTAGTCCACTCCCGTGATGTCCGTGCTCTTGAACTTCGGGCCGCCACTGCAGGCGGCGAGCACGAGACTAAAGGTAATGATCGACCAGCAGCGCCGTGAAAAGAAAGGCGAGATAGGCAATCGAGTAGCGGAAAGTGCGTTGCGCCACGGTGTCGCTGTAGGCGAAATAGATGCGCAGCGCGTAGCCGATGAACACGCCGCCGAGTGCCAGCGCGGCGAGGAGATACGCGAGGCCGCTCATCTGCACGACGTAGGGGAGCAGGCTCACGGCGAAGAGGATCAGCGTGTAGAGCAGCACCTGCAGGCGCGTGTAATGCGCGCCGTGCGTCACCGGCAGCATCGGCACCCCGGCGCGCGCGTAGTCCTCGGTGCGGTAGAGCGCGAGCGACCAGAAATGCGGCGGCGTCCAGGCGAAGATGATGAGGAATAGCAGCATCGCCTCGGTGCTGACCTCGCCCGTCACCGCCGCCCAGCCGAGCACCGGCGGCATGGCGCCCGAGGCGCCGCCGATGACGATGTTCTGCGGCGTGACGGGCTTCAGCAGCAGCGTGTAGATCACGGCATAGCCGACGAACGTGGCGAGCGTGAGCCACATGGTGAGCTCGTTCACGTAGTACGCCAGCATCCAAAGCCCGGCGCCGCCGAGCAGGCCGGCGAAGACGAGTGTCTCGCGCGTGCCGAGCTCGCCGCGCGCAAGCGGGCGCCAGCGGGTGCGGCGCATGAGCGCGTCGATCTTGCGCTCGACCAGGCAATTGATCGCCGCCGCGGCGCCGGCGACGAGCGCGATGCCGAGCGTCGCTGCGAGAAGCAGCCCCGGCGGCACCATCCCGGGCGTCGCGAGCAGCATGCCGATCACCGCCGTCAGCAGGATGAGCGAGACCACGCGCGGCTTGGTGAGCGCATAGAAGGCGCGCACGCGCTGCGCGAAACCGGCGGGAAGGACGTGGGTGCTCAAGAGAAGAAACGCAAGCCGCGGAAGGCGAAAAAGTTTAGCACGACGAGCGCCACCACGAGGAGCGCGGCGAGCGCGTTATGCGCCGCCGCGAGCGGCAGCGGCAGCCCGAGCGCCACGTTGGCCAGGCCGAGCACGAATTGCAATATGACCAATATTGCAACGGTAAGTGCGAGCGGCCGCGCGTAACGCCAGGCGCGCGCGGCCGCCGCGAGCACGGCGGCGAGCGCAACGAGCGCAAAGAGACGGTGCGTCCAGTGGATCGCCGTGAGTGCCGCGAGCGGCAGGAGCTCGCCCTCGCTCGTGCGGCCGAGCTCCCGCACGACATGAAAGGCGTTGGCGAAATCCATCGCCTGACCGCTGCAGAGCGGCAGATCGGGGCAGGCGAGCGCCGCGTAATTGGCGCTCACCCAGCCGCCGAGCGCGACCTGCACCGCAGCCGCCGCCAGCGCAATGGCCGCGGCCAGGCGCAGCGTGCGCATTTCGGGCGCCCGGGCATGCGGCCATTGCGCAAGCGCCAGCCAGACGAGGAGTGCGAGGGTGCCCATGCCGCCCAGGAGATGCGTGGTGACGATGGCCGGCTTGAGCAGCATGGTGACCGTCCATTTGCCGAGCGTCGCCTGAAGCACGACGAGCAGCACGATGGCGAGCGCCAAGCCGCGGGAGCGGCGCAGGCGCCAGGCGCCGATCCCGAGGAGGAGAATGATGGCGCCGAGCGTGCCGGCGAGATAGCGATGGCCCATTTCCTTCCACGCCTTGGCGAGCGCGTCCTGGTCGGCGATTTCCGCGGGCAGCGGCCGTCCGTAGCAGAGCGGCCAGTCCGGGCAGCCGAGGCCGGCGTCAGAGAGGCGCACATAGGCGCCCATCACCACGACGACAAAGGCGAGCACGACCGCCGCGAGGCACAGGGCGCGATAAGCGCTCATCCGAAGCTCGAATACTTCAGCAGACGCTCCAGGTCCTGGATCATGCGCCTCGCGTCCGGCTCGGCCGGAAAGCGCATCATCAGATTGCCGAGCGGATCGACGAGGTAGATGTAAGCGAGCGCATCGCCGGGAAAGGCGCTGCGCAAGCCCGCATCGGCCGGCGCGATGCGGCTGTCATCGAGCGCGGCGATGAGCTCGGCGCGCGGCGTGCCGGCGTCGGTTAGGAGCCACAGGCGCTCGATGCGCTCGGCGTTGCGCCCTTGCGCGCGGCGCACCTGGCGCACGATGTAGAGCTTGCGCTCGCAATTCGCGCCGCAGGCCGGCGTATCGAGCGTGACGAGCACCCATTTGCCGCGCAGCGGCGCGAGCGGCCCGGCGAGCGCGCGGGGCGCGAGCAGCTCGCCGTAGTTCGCTCTTCCCCCCAGCGCCCACTGCCCTTCGTAGGCGAGCCAGCCGAGCGCGAGCGGGGCGGCGCATACGGCGAAGACGAGAGCAAGCTTAGCGCTCGGGGCCACGGCGGAAGGAAAGCACGATGGCGAGCACGATCGCGAGCGCGGCGAAGGTGTACCACTGCAGCGCATAGCTCTCGTTCTTCTCGATGCCGAGATCCGCGCGCGGCCAGTCGCGCTCGAGGCCATCGTCCGTGTCCGAATGCTGCTCGATCACGAGCGGCTCGAGCGCAAGCCCGCTCTCGGCGGCGAACGCCGCGATGTCGAGGTTCTGGCGTACCGTTCCGCTCGAGGGCGCCGTGGCTTCGAGCGCGCGCGGCAGCCGCTCGAGCGCGATGCCGTCGATGCGCTGCACGCCCTCGGGCGTGCGCGTCACGATGACGCCGGGCGATGCCGGGGCGGCGACCCAGCCGCGATTGACGAGCACGTGCCACGCAGAATCACCGAGCTTGAGCGGCGTCACCACCTCGTAGCCCGCGCGCCCGTGGCGCATGCGGTTGGCGAGGAGCACCGTGCGCTCGGCCACGAACACGCCGCGCGCCGCCACGCGCCGGTGGATGAGCGGCCCGGCATCGACGGGCGCCGCCGGCAGCTCGAGCGGCGCGGCGCGAGCGGCCTCGTCGAGCTCGCGGGCAAGCGCGCGCTTCGTGTCCGCGCGGCGCGACTGCCAGTTGCCGAGCGCGATGAACACCACGCAGGCCGCGGCGGCGGCCGCGAGCGCCCAGCCACGCGGGCGGAAAGAGTATCCTCGGCGCATGCGCTACCTGGTGATCGGCGTGTTCCTGCTGATCGTCGCGAGCCTCTTCTCGGCGCTCTTCTTCATCTACCGCGACCGCGGCGGCTCGACGCGCGCGCTCAAGGCGCTCGCGCTGCGGGTGGGGCTGTCGGTGGGACTCTTCGCGTTCCTGATGCTTGGGTACTACCTCGGCTGGTTCCGCGAGCGCCTATAACCAGTAGACGAAGATGAAGAGGCCGAGCCACACCACGTCGACGAAGTGCCAATACCAGGCGACGCCCTCGAAGCCGAAGTGATGATCGGGCGTGAAGTGCCCGGCGATGCAGCGACCGAGGATCACCGAGAGCATGATCGCGCCACAGGTCACGTGGAAGCCGTGGAAGCCGGTGAGCATGAAGAACGTGGAGCCGTAGGCGCCCGTCGAGAGCTTCAGGTTGAGCTCGTGGTAAGCGTGCCCGTACTCGTACATCTGCAGGCCGAGGAAGGTGAGGCCGAGCGCGATAGTGAGCGCCATGAAGACGATCAGCTGCCCGCGGCGGTTTTCCTTTAGCGCCCAGTGGGCGATCGTCACCGTCACGCCCGACGAGAGCAGCAGCAGCGTGTTGATCGCCGGGACGCCCCAGGCGGCCATCGGCGAGAACTGCTCCATGAAGCCCGGTCCGGCGGAGGGCCAGTGCGAGCCGAAACCCGGCCACAGCAGCGCGTTGCTCTCGATGCTCGCGAGGTCGGGCACCGAGTACTGGCGCACCCAGAAGAGCGCGCCGAAGAAGGCGCCGAAGAACATCACTTCCGAGAAGATGAACCAGCTCATGCCCCAGCGGAACGACACGTCCTCCCAGCGGCCGTACTTGCCGCCTTCGGATTCGCGGATCACGTCGCCGAACCAGCGCACCATCATGTAGAGCAGCAAGAGGAAGCCGGCGCCGATCGACACCCAGCCGCCGTGGCGGCCGTTGAACAGGAACACCGCGCCCACGGCCATGAGAAACAGCGCCGCCGCGCCCATGATCGGCCAGGGCATCGGCGAGGGCACGGCGTAGTGGGCCTGCCGCTGGGGGGTGGTTGCGCTTTGCGCCATTCTTCTCTCCCTTTCAGCTCACGACGAGGCTGACGATGTAGCGCAGCGTCAGCACGAAAAGCACGACGAAGAGCACCGCCGCGATGACGAGCTGCACCGGCTTCACCTGCGCGCGCTCATGATCGGCGCGACGCCGGATACCGATCGCGCCGTAAAGCACGGTCTTCAGCGCATCGATCATCCCTTGCCCCCGCGGCCTGCCACCTCGAAGAACGTGTACGAGATGGCAATGCTCGTCACGTCCTTCGGCAGCTTCGGGTCGACCACGAACACGACCGGCATGCGGCGGCGCTCGCCCGGCCCGAGGGTCTGCTGGCTGAAGCAGAAGCATTCCAGCTTCTTGAAGTATTCGCCGGCGATCGCCGGCCCATAGCTCGGCACGGCCTGCGCGGTGACGGCCACCGGCTGGTCGTTGCGTACCTCGTACTCCACCGTGGCGAGCTCGCCGGGATGCACATCGATATGGTTCACGAGCGGCCTGAAATGAAACGCGAGCCCGTGCGCGTTGGCATCGAACTCGATCGTCACCTTGCGCGCAAGGTCGACCTGGCTATTGCGCGGCTGGGCGGCGACTTCGCCGAGCGCATTGATGCCGAGCGCCGCGCACACGCGGTAGTACAGCGGCACGAGCGCGTAGCCGAAGCCGAACATGGCGACCGCGACCAGCGCGAGGCGTGCGAAGAGCTTGCGGTTTTGCTCGCGCAGCGTCATCGACCCATGAGCCAGAACTTGGCAATGATGCCGAGGAAAAAGGCGAGCGCCACGGTGGCGAGGACGAGCGCGGTGCGGGCGTTCCTGCTCATTTCAGTACCGGCGGCGTCTCCCAGGTGTGATAGGGCACCGGCGTCGGCAGATGCGTCCAGTCGAGCGAATCGGCGCCTTCCCACGGCATCTGCGGCGCCTGCGCGCCGCTCTTCAGCGTGGTGAAGAGGTTGTAGAGGAAGAGGAGCTGCGACACGGCGAAGCCGAAGGCGCCGATGGACGAGATCTTATTCCACGTCTCGAACATAAGCGGATAGTACGGTATGCGCCGCGGCATGCCCGCCATGCCGAGGAAGTGCTGCACGAAGAAGATCATGTTGAAGAAGATGAGCGTCAGCCAGAAGTGCCACTGGCCGAGCGTCTCGTTGTACATCTTGCCGGTCCACTTCGGCAGCCAGAAATAGATGCCGGCGAACGCCGAGAACATGGCGCCGGCGACCATCACGTAGTGGAAGTGCGCCACCACGTAATAAGTGTCCTGCAGCTGGATGTCGATCGGCACGAGCGAGAGCACGAGGCCGGTGAAACCGCCGAGCGTGAAGAGAAAGAGGAACCCGATGGCGAAGAGCATCGGCGTCTCGAAGGAGAGCGAGCCTTTCCACATCGTCGACACCCAGTTGAACACCTTCACGCCAGTGGGCACCGCGATCAGCGTGGTGGCGTACATGAAGAAGAGCTGCCCGGTCACGGGCATCCCCACCGTATACATATGGTGCGCCCAGACGATGAAAGACAGGATGGCGATCGCCGCCGTGGCATAGACCATGGAGGCGTAGCCGAACAATGGCTTGCGGGAGAAGGCCGGGATCACCTGCGAGATGACGCCGAACGCGGGCAGCGCGATGACGTACACCTCCGGATGGCCGAAGAACCAGAAGATGTGCTGGTAGAGCACCGGGTCGCCGCCGCCCGCGGCGTTGAAAAACGTGGTGCCGAAGTGCCGGTCGGTGAGCGTCATGGTCACTGCGCCGGCGAGCACCGGCATGACCGCGACCAGCAGGTAGGCGGTGATGAGCCACGTCCAGCAGAACATCGGCATCTTCATGAGCGTCATGCCCGGCGCGCGCATGTTGAGGATCGTGGTGATGATGTTGATCGAGCCGAGGATCGAGCTCATGCCAAGAATGTGCACGGCGAAGATGGTGAAGTCCATGCCGATGCCCTGCTGCACCGTGAGCGGCGCGTAGAGCGTCCAGCCGGTGCCCGGCGCGCCGCCCGGCGTGAAGAAGGAGAGCATGAGCAGCGTCGCGGCGAAGGGCAGGAGCCAGAAGGACCAGTTGTTCAGCCGCGCGAACGCCATGTCGGGCGCGCCGATCATCATCGGGATCTGCCAGTTCGCGAAGCCGACGAACGCGGGCATGATCGCGCCGAAGATCATGATGAGGCCGTGCATGGTCGTCATCTGGTTGAAGAAGTCGGGGTTGACGAGCTGCAGCCCCGGCTCGAAGAGCTCGGCGCGGATGACGAGCGCCATCATGCCGCCGGCGAAGAACATGATGCCGGCGAACCACAGGTACAGCGTGCCGATGTCCTTGTGGTTGGTGGTGGTGATCCAGCGCATGACGCCGCTGTAGCCACCGTGGTGGTCGTGGTGCTCGTGGCCGTGATCGTGGCCGTGGCCGTGGGTATCGACGACTGCGCTCATGGTGTTTCCTCTTCCGCTATTTGTGTCGTGCCCTGACTTCCGCAGGCTGGACGATGCCCGACTTGTTTCCCCAGGAACTGCGCTCGTAGCTGATCACCGCGGCGATGTCGGTGTCGGAGAGCTGCTTGCCGAAGGGCGCCATCGCCGTGCCGGCCTTGCCGTTCAGCACGATGTCCATGTGGCCTTCCTTCGGCCCGTTGACGACTTTCGAGCCCACGAGCGGCGGGAACGCCGGCGGCGCGCCGCGGCCGTTCGCCTGGTGGCAGGCGACGCAGTTCGCCGAGTACAGCTTCTCGCCGTGCGCGACGAGCTCCTTCGGATCCCACTTCTTGTTCACGTCCTCGGCCTGTGCCGCGGCGGCCTGCTTCTGCTGCGCGACCCATTTCGTGTAGTCCTCCTGCGAGACCACGCGCACCACGATCGGCATGAAGCCGTGCTCCTTGCCGCAGAGCTCGGCGCATTGGCCGCGGAAGGTGCCGAGCTTGTCGGCGCGGAACCAAATGTCGCGGATGAAGCCCGGAATGGCGTCCTGCTTCACCCCGAAGGCGGGCACCCACCACGCATGGATCACATCCGCCGCGGTGGCGAGCACGCGGATCTTCTTGTCGATGGGCACGACGAGCTCGCGGTCCACTTCCAGCAGATAGTTCTCGTCCTTCTGCGCGCCCGCGTCGATCTGCTCGCGCGGCGTGGCGAGCATCGAGACGAAGCTGATGCCCTCGCCTTCGCCCTTCAGATAGTCGTAGCCCCACTTCCACTGGTAGCCCGTCGCCTTGATCGTCAGGTCTGGGCTCGAGGTGTCCTTCTGGGCGATGACGACCTTGGTCACCGGCCAGGCGATGACGATCAGGATCAGTGCCGGGATGATCGTCCAGAGGATCTCTACGGTCGTGTTCTCGTGGAACTGCTCCGCCGGGTGGCCGCGCGACTTGCGATGCGCGAAGCAGGCGTAAAACATGAAGCCGAACACGCCCACGAAGATGACGATGATCAGCCACATCACGTACTGGTGCAGGTGGTCGATCTCCTGCGCCATCGAGGACGCGGCCGACGGGAAGTACCACGCCAGGGCGTGCGCGCTCGAGCAGGCGAGCGCGGCATAGAGGCCGCCGAGCGCGCAAAGGAGCTTCGATCCCCTCATCTTGCTTTTTCCCCGAATCTAGACCCGCAGTCTTTTCTCGAGCTCCGCGGCGAACGCGGCGCGCGACTCGTCGTCGAGATGCCGCCCGAGCTCGAGCGGCTCGCCGCCACCGCGCAGCAGGACGTGCCGGCCATCGCTCTCGACGCGCACCGCTCGGGCGTCGAGCTCGTAGCGCGCCACGCGCGCCGCCTGCGCGATTTCGATCGCGAGCCGCCCGCGGTCAAGCTCGATGCGCTCATAGTCGGTGGCGTGGCGCGCCTGCAGCAGGAACGCCGCGGCGAGCAGCAGCACCTCGAGACCCGCGAAGGGCAGGATCAGCCACGCGCCGGCGAGCGCGAAGCCGGCGCCGATCGCGAGCGCCGCGACGCCGAGTGCGGCGAAAACGCAAGCCAGGCCGGCTGGAGAGATCGAGCAATTGCGCTTGAGGATCAGGCTGAAGCCGCGCGCACCCTCACGGAACGGCAGCTCGCGCCGCGCATTTTCCCAAGGCGACTCGAGGGCGGGCATGCTCACTGAGCCGCGTAAATTACCACAGGAGAATGCGCGCTCTCAAGAAAAACGCTTGAAAACACGCACCGTTTTGACTGCCGGCTCGGCCTCCACGCGACGCCACGCGTGGCCGTACACCACTTCGTACGTCGCGCCGAGCGGCGATTCGCGCAAGCCGCGCAGGAAAGCGCGGCCGGCGAGCCCGCGCGGCCGATCGGCCCGCGCGTTGGTCTGCCCGCTTGCGCGAAGGTCCTCGAGGAGCCGCGCGCCCGCCGCGTATTCGATGCGCACGACCTCCATGTCCATCACCGGCGCGCTGTAGCCCGCGGCGATCAGCATGTCGCCCAGATCGTGCATGTCGGTGAACGCATGTACGCGCGCATCCCCGGCGGCCGCGCGCAACTCCTCGAATTCGCGAAACGCCGCGAGCGGCTCGTTCACCCAGTGCAGCGCCATGTTGCACCACACGAGCTCGACGCTTTGCGGCGCGAGCGGCAGGCGCGCCAGGTCGCCGCACAGCGCAATGGGTCCGCGGTAAAAAAAGCGGCGGCGGCGCGGCAGCATGGCGAGCGCGTAGTCGAGCGCGATGATCGCGGCGCCCCGGTAGCGCGCGGCGAGCGCGCGCGCTTCGCGCGCCGGACCGCTGCCGGCATCGAGAATGCGCCGCGGTGCGAGCTTTACGTAGTCGAGCCGCTCGAGCATGCGCGCGCCGACTTCCGCTTCCAGCCGGGAAGCGCCGGCGTAGGAGCGCGCCGCGCGCGTGAAGCGCCGGCGCGCCGCGCGCTCGTCAATGGCGCTCGAGCGCGCGCTCAAGCGCCGCGGCCACCGCGAGCGTATGCCGGTCCGTGCCGGCCGTTGCGCAAACCGTCAGGCCGACGGGCGCCGTGCCCGGCTCGTGGCATGGCACGCTGACCGCGCAGCCGTCGAGGAAGTTGACGAGACCGGTGTTTCGCAGGATGCGCATGTTCCAGCGCACGTAATCGTCCATGCTCGCCTCGGTCTGCGCGATGGTCGGCGCCACGCACGGCACCGTGGGCATGACGATGGCGTCGTACGGCGCGGCAGCCGCGCCCACTTCGCGCTGGTACGCGGTGCGCAGCTCGCCGAGCGCGACGTAATCGGCCGCGCTGATGTCCTTGCCGAGGAGCAAGCGCTGGCCGACGCGCGGGTCGTAGTCGGCGAGCCGGTCGAGATAGGCCCGGTGGATGTGATAGGCCTCGGCGCCGGCAAAGCCGCCGCCCTTGAAGTATTCCGCCTGGCGATCGAGCGCCGGCACCGCTCGCTCATCGATCAGCGCGCCGCGCTCCGCAAAGCGCCGCAGCGCGGCCTGGAACGCGCGCTCGACCTCGCGGTCGAGATCGGCGAGCGCGGAGGAGCGCGGCAGTAGCAGCCGCAAGCCGCGCACATCGAGCGCGGTCAACTCGGCGCCCGGTTCACCCGCGAGCACCGCGTCGTACGCGGCGCAGCACGCCACCGTATTGGCGAGTGGCCCGACCGAGTCCAGCGTGTAGGAGAGCGGGAACGCCCCCTCGCGCGGCACGCGGCGCGTCGTGGGCTTCCAGCCGACCACGCCGCAAAGCGCGGCGGGCGCGCGAATCGAGCCGCGCGTGTCCGTGCCGAGCGCCATCACGCACATGCCCTCGGCCTGCGCCACCGCCGCTCCCGAGGACGAGCCGCCGGGCACGCGCGCGCCGGCACGGTCCCACGGATTGCGCGGCGTGCCGTAGTGCGGGTTGAGGCCGACGCCGCCGAAGGCGAACTCGACCATGTTGGTGCGGCCGAGGAGCACCGCGCCCGCCGCGCGCAGCCGCGCCACCGCCGGCGCATCGGCTTTCGCGGGCGGGGCATCGGCGCGGATCTTCGAGCCGGCGCGCGTCACGTCCCCCGCCACCAGCTCGTCGGCGTGATCGGCATCGGCGCGCGCCGCGTCTTCGTAGACCTTGAGGAAGGCGCGCGGGCCTTCGCCATACGGCCGGGCAATGCGCGCGAGCGCGCTTTCGACGAGCTCGCGGCTCGAGGTGCGCCCGGCGGCAAGGTCGCGTGCGAGCTGGGCTACAGTCCACATGGGCGACGATTGTATGCGGCACCGGTTAGCGAGCGCACTCTTCGGCGGCAGCTGCTTCCTCTGCCGCGGGTCGGCGCGCGAGCTTATCTGCGGTGCCTGCGACGCTGAGCTGCCGCGCCTCACGCGGCCGCTCTGCCCGCGCTGCGCGCTGGAATCGCCGCGCGGCGAGCTCTGCGGGCGGTGCTTGAGCCAGGCGCCGGCGTACGACGCCACGCAAGCCGCGCTCGCCTACGAGTTCCCCGCCGACGCCCTGGTGCAGGCGCTCAAGTTTCGCGGCGAGCTCGCGCTCGCGCCGCTCCTCGCAGCACTGCTCGCCAAAAAGCTGCGCGGCGAGCGCGTGGATTTGGTGGTGCCGGTGCCGCTTTCCCACGAGCGGCTGCGCCGCCGCGGCTACAACCAGGCGGTGGAGATCGCGCGCCATGTGCCCGGCGGAACGCTCGAGCTCGCGCTCTGCGAGCGCACGCGCGATGCGCCGCCGCAGATGGAGCTGCCTTACGAGGCGCGCCAGCGCAACGTGCGCGGCGCCTTTCGCTGCACGCGCGCGCTCGGCGGCGCCACCGTGGCGGTGCTTGACGACGTCATGACTACGGGTGCCACGCTCGACGAGATCGCGCGTACGCTCAAGGGCGCCGGCGCCCAGCGGGTAGTGAACTGGGTCGTCACGCGAACCATGCCGCATGCTTGATATCGTCCTCGTCCACCCAGAAATCCCGCCGAACACCGGCAACGTGATCCGTCTTGCCGCCAATACGGGCGCGGGCCTGCATCTGGTGCGGCCGCTCGGCTTCTCGCTCGACGACAAGCAGTTGAAGCGCGCGGGTCTCGACTACCGCGAATACGCGAGCGTCCAGGTGCATGCGTCCTGGCCCGCGCTCGCGCAGGCAATGAAGGCCCGCCGCATGTTCGCCTTCGCGACGAGCGCCGAGCGCCTTTTCACCGATGTGCGCTACGCCGCCGATGATGTGCTGGTGTTCGGCCGCGAGGCGGACGGCCTGCCGGCCGATGTGCTCGCGCAATTTCCCGAGGAGCAGCGGCTGCGCCTGCCGATGCGGCCGGGCAATCGCAGCCTCAATCTCTCGAACGCAGTCGCCGTCGCGGTATTCGAAGCCTGGCGCCAGCTCGGCTTCGCCGGCGAGCGTTAGCGCTCCATCTTCGATTCGCGCGCGAGCAGCCGCTCTACCGCCGCCGCTGCGCTGATGCGGCCGTCGAGCACCGCGCATACCGCCTCGCTCACCGGCATCTCCACGCGGTGCCGCGCGGCGAGCTTCGCCACCTCGCGCGCCGAATGCACGCCCTCGGCAACGTGCCCGAGCGTGGCGACGATTTCCCTGAGCGCTCGGCCGCGCGCGAGCTCCAGGCCGACGCGCCGGTTGCGCGAGAGGTCGCCCGTCGCAGTGAGGATGAGATCGCCCGCGCCGGCAAGGCCCATGAAGGTCTCCGGCTGCCCGCCGAGCGCCGCCCCCAGGCGCACAATCTCCGCGAGCCCGCGCGTGATGAGTGCGGCGCGCGCGTTGAGGCCGAGCCCCATGCCGTCGGAGATGCCGGCGGCGATCGCCATCACGTTCTTCACCGCGCCGCCGATCTCCACGCCGACGAGATCGCTCGAGTAGTACACGCGCATGCGGCCGCCATGGAGCATGGCGGCCGCCTCGCGGGCGAAGGTGGCGTTGCCGGAGGCGAGGGTCAGCGCGCAGGGCAGCCCGCGCGCCACTTCCTCGGCGAACGAAGGCCCCGACAGTGCGCCAAAGCGCGCCTTGCTTCCGAGCGCGGCGCGCGCGATCTGGTGCGGAAGCTCGCCCGTGCCCTCTTCGAAGCCTTTGCACAGCCACACCAAGGGCGCTGGCGTGGCCAAGGCATCAAGCAGCGAGCGCAGCCCCGCGACCGGCGTCGCGGCGAGCAGCAGCTCGGCACCGCGCGTCGCCTCTGCGAGATCGGCAGTGACCTGAACGGTTGAGGGCAGCTCGAAGCCCGGCAGGTAGCGCTCATTGCGGCGCGTGGCTCCGACGCTCGCCGCCTGCGCCGCATCACGCGCCCAGAGCGTCACCTCGAGACGCGCCGCGAGCACGCAGCTGATCGCGGTGCCCCAGGCGCCAGCGCCGAGCACCGCCGCCTTGGTCATGACTGCGGCATTAGTTGCGCGCGACCTCGATCCGCGGTCCGCCCTGCCCTGCTTGCTGTTGTTGCTG
>VBCM01000283.1:1778-4768 GCA_005883675.1 Betaproteobacteria bacterium | reverse complement strand
CTCGAAATTTTCTTTACCGCATGCAAGAGCGACTCGCTCCGCTACCAAGGCAAGTACTACCGCTACGAAGACGCGGAGCTGCACCTCAAGCCCTACCAGAAGCCTTACCCACCGCTATGGTTCCCGACCTCGAACCGGGAATCCATCGATTTCACCGCGCGCCATGGCTACCACACGGCGCTGCTTGCGCCGATGGCGGAATGCAAGCCGCTCTTCGAGCAGTACCGGGAGGTCTGGGAGCGGCACAAGAACGATGCGGGCCGGCACAACGCGCACGTCTCCACGCCGTTTCTCGCGCGCACTCAGCACATGGTGATCGCCGAGACCGACACCGAAGCAGAGCGCGTTGGCCCCCGAGCACCACAAGACCGATCCGCATGCGCCCGACAGCGTGCAGCCGCTCGTCGCCGGCAGCCCGCGCACCGTGCTCGAGAAGGTGCAGGCGATGCTCGATCTCACGAGCGCGAACTACCTGCTCTGCATCTTCTCCTTCGGCGACCTCGCACCGGAGCCTGCATTGCGCTCGCTCGCGCTTTTCTGCAGCGAGGTAATGCCGAAGCTAAAGCTGCAGGCGGTCAGGTCCTGAATCGAGGCGCAGCCTGGGGTCGCCGTTCTTCAACCATTCGAGCGCACTCGCTTCGTCGTTGAAGCCGCGCACGTTCGCACTCTGCTGCCGGGTGAGCAATTCCACGTAGTGGTGCGAAGCGCGCAGCTCGGCGGCGTCGGCGACGAGCGCGACGCGGATGGCGGGATCGGCGGCAAGCCGCGTCAAACCGGCGTACTGCTCAGCGCTGAAGAACGGCCGCGAGTGGCGCACCCAGATCAGGATGCGGCCCAAGCCGTTCCTACGGATCTCGGCATTGAGAGCCTTGATGAATTCGTTCATTTCTTCCGCCGTTTGGCGGCGGGACAGTTCGGCGCGCAAGATGTTTGCTTGCGCTTCTTCTACTTCTATTGTGAAGTGCATGTTTCTCCGGGTTGTCGCTTTTCTGCGTCGGAATTTTTGCACAGCACCATTCATAGGCAACTGTAGGCGCCTCGCTGAAATTCGCGTCATAACATGCACTACATGCTCGACTCGTCGGGCGCAAACATCCTCGCTCATTCGGAATACGAAAGATCCGACGTAACGCTCCGGGCCGGCACAACGCGCACGTCTCCGCGCCGTTTCTCGCGCGCACTCAGCACATGGTGATCGCCGAGACCGACGCCGAAGCAGAGCGCGTTGGCCTCGCCGCGCACCACCGCTGGGCGAGCCGCATCCATCACCTCGTGCACAAGGTCGGCCGGCCGGAGCACCACAAGACCGACCCGCATGCGCCCGACAGCGTGCAGCCGCTCATCACCGGGACCCCGCGTACCGTGCTCGAGAAGGTGCAGGCGATGCTCCATCTCACGAGCGCGAACTACCTGCTCTGATCTTCTCCTTCGGCGAGCTCGCACCAGAGCACGCGATGAGATCGCTCGAGCTCTTCGCGCGCGAGATCAAGCCGCGCCTTAAGATGAGCACTGGAACCTAAAAGGAGTGAGGACGATGATGCTTCGAGCCGCGATGCTGACGGCCCTGCTGGCGTTACTGCCCGTGGTGGCGACAGCGCATGACGAAGGCGCCAAGACGGCTGGACGCCCGCCGGAGAAGCTCGGCACGGTGCACTTCCCGACGTCGTGCGATGCGGCGGTGCAGCCGCTCTTCGAGCGCGGCGTGGCCCTGCTCCATTCCTTCTGGTTCCCTGAAGGCCTGAAAACGTTCAACGAGGTGCTGAAACGCGACCCCTCGTGCACCATCGCCTATTGGGGAATCGGCGTGAACCGCCTGCTGAACCCGTTCGGCGGCCAGCCGGCGGAGGCTTTCGTCCTGCAGGGGCAGGAAGCGGTGGAAAAGGGGCTCGCCGCCGGCGCCAAGACCGAACGCGAGCGCGATTACCTCGCGGCCATCGCGGCGTTCTATGGACGCGACCATGCGTCCTGGCGCGAGCGCGCGGCGCGCTACGAGGCGGCGATGGAAAAGCTCGCGGTACGCTATCCGGAGGACAAAGAGGCGGCGATCTTCTATGCGCTCGCGCTCAATATCGCCGCCGATCCGACGGACAAGACCTACGCGCGCCAGCTCAAGGCGGCACGCATTCTCGAGCCGCTCTTCGCCGAGCAACCTGACCATCCGGGCGTCGCGCATTACCTCATCCACAGCTATGACTACCCGCCGATCGCGCAGAAGGGCCTGCCGGCGGCGCGCCGCTACGCCGACATCGCGCCCGACGCGGCGCATGCGCTGCACATGCCCTCGCACATCTTCACCCGCGTGGGTGCGTGGGAGGATTCGCTGGCGACGAACCGGCGCTCGGAGACCAACGCCCGTCAGAACAACGCCGCGCAGGAGACGCTGCACGCGCTCGACTATCAGGTGTACGCCGCGCTGCAACTCGCGCGCGACCGCGACGCCTACGACGCGATCGAGCGCATGAAGGCGATCACGCCGAACGCGGACCAACGGGGCAGCTTCTACGCGCTTGCCGCCAGTGCGGCGCGCTATGCGCTGGAGCGCGGCGACTGGAAGCTCGCCCTCTCGCTCGAGCCGCGCGAGACGCCATACCTCTACACCACGGCCATGACGCACTTTGCGCGCGGCTACGGCGCCGCGCGCCTGGGCGATGGCGGGGCGGCCGAGCGCGAGGCGGGCGAGCTCGCGCGCCTCAAGAGCGGCCTTGACGCGCAGAAGGACAAGTACTGGTCCACCGAGGTCGAAGTGCAGCAGCTCAGCGTCCTCGGGTGGTCGAAGCTCGCCAAGGGCGAGCGCGATGCCGCGCTCGCGGAAATGCGCCGCGCCGCCGACCTCGAAGGCACGAGCGAGAAGGCGCCGGTGTCGCCCGGGCGCCTGCTGCCGGCGCGCGAGCTCCTCGGCGAGATGCTGCTCGCGCTCGACCGGCCGGCCGAGGCGCTGCGGGAATTCGAGGCCTCCGCCACGCGCGATCCCAACCGCTCCCGCGGCTATT
>VBCM01000283.1:0-1726 GCA_005883675.1 Betaproteobacteria bacterium | reverse complement strand
CAAGCACCTTGCGGAACCCTTCTATGTGGAAGCGAGCGTCCGGCGTGATGCCGAAGCTTAGGAATGGATGAGCTTACCCACGCGCGCCTCGAGCAGCGCCCAGGCGCGCGGCCCGTAGATCTTGCTCCAGCGCTCATAGAACGCGCCGAGCTGCCGGCGGAAGCCGCTGGTGTCGGTCTGGTTGACGATCATGCCCTTCGCGCGAAGAACCTCGAGCGCGCCGGCGTCGATCTTCGCTACATCCGCGCGCTGCGCCAGCGCCGCGGCGTCGGCATGGCGCGTGATCACGGCCTGGATGTCCGCCGGCAGCGCCTTCCACTTCTCCAGGTTGGCGTTGAGCGTAAACCCCGACCACCAGTGGTTGGTGATGCTGAGGTAGGTCTGCACCTCATAGAGCTTGAGCAGCACGATGATCTGGTAAGGATCGGTCTGCCCGTCGACCACCTGCTCCTTCAGCACCTTGTAGAGCTGGTTCAGCGTGAAGGTCATCGGCTTGGCGCCGATCGACTCGAAGAAGTCGACCGTCATCTTCTGGAACGGCGTGCGGATCGTCATGCCGGCGAGATCGTCGACCGTACGGATCGGCCGCGTGCGCGTGGTGAGTTGATGGAAGCCGTTGTCGAAGCCCAGCCGGAACTGGTGGATGCCCTTCGCGAGCATCTCGCCGCGGATGTAGTCGCCGAGGTCGCCGTCGAGCGCGGCGAAGACCTCCGGCGTGGTCTTGAACGTGAACGGCAGGCCGGGCATTTCGGTCACCGGCACGAGCGGGCCCCAGACGTTCCCCGCCATGTAGAGCTCAAGCTCGCCCTTCTGCACCATGGCGAGCATCTGGTTGTCGGAGCCGAGCGCGCCGGCGCCGAGCACCTCGATGTGCATCGCGCCGCCCGTGTCGGCGAGCACCCTGTCGGCCATCTCCTTCAGGCGCAAGTAGTTCGGGCTGTCGAGCGGCTGGCTCAGTCCGAGGCGATAGTGGAACTGGGCGGCGCGCGCGCCGCGCGCCGACAGCAGCGCGCTCGCGCCGACGGCGGCAAGAAATCTGCGACGGGAGCTCATGGCGCCACTCGCTTCAGGGCATTTTGGTAATACGAGAGATCGACGTAGCGCTCGGGCGCCGGCGCCTTTCCTCCCCAACTGCCTTCTATCTCGGCGCGAAGGGCAAGGACGTTCTTGAAGCCCGCCATGTCGAAGCGCGCATCCGGCGCGATGCCGAACTTCGGATCGGTCATCAGCTCCCAGCTCTGCGCCGCGACCTCGCGGCTCACCTTCAGCCGCTCGGCGAGCATCGCCGCCGCCGCATCCTTATTCGCGGGCGACATGACCCAGCGCGTGCCTTCGATGATCCCGGCGATGTAGCGCTCGAGCGTGTCGCGGTTGGCCCCCGCCCACTTGCGCAGCACGAACGTGCCGTTCGCCTGGTAGGGCCCGATCAGATCGACGGCGCGGCCCATGCTTCTCAGCCCGGCCGCCTTCGCCTCGAGCGAGAACGGCAGGTTGAGCATCGCGCCCTTGTAGTCCTTGTTCTCCTTCATGCCACGCAGCCGCAGGCTGGTGCCGCCGATCGGCAGAATCTTGTAGTCCGCGCCTTCCTTGAGGCCGTTGTTGAGCAGGATCTTCTTGAGCTGGAGCGCGTAGGCCGTATTAGGCGCATCGACGAGCAGCGTGTGGTCTTTCAGCTCGGCGAAGGCGCGCACATCGGGCTGGACGATGAATTCGTTCATGCTGGCGT
>VBCM01000282.1 GCA_005883675.1 Betaproteobacteria bacterium | reverse complement strand
TCGAGCTCGCGACGTTGCGCGACGCGCGGCTCGTGCCTCAGGCGGTGGCGAGCGCGCTCGGCGTGAAGGAAGCCGCCGGCCGCCCGGTGAGCGAAGCACTGCTGCACCACGTGAAGGACCGCCAGATCCTCCTCATCCTCGACAACTGCGAGCACCTGCTGCAGGGATGCGCTGAGCTTGCGCGCTCGCTGCTGCAGGCCGGGCGAGCAGCGAAGCTGATCGCATCGAGCCGCGAGCCGCTGCGTGTCGCAGGCGAGACGACGTACGCCGTGCCGGCGCTGCCGCAGAGCGAAGCCGAGCGCCTTTTCGTCGAGCGTGCTCGAGCGGCAAAGCCGGACTTCCGCGCGGACGGCAGCGCGGCCGCGCTGGCCGGTGTGTGCCGGCGCCTTGACGGTATCCCGCTCGCCATCGAGCTCGCCGCGGCGCGCGTGCGCACGCTGCCGGTCGAGGCGATCGCCGCGCGGCTCGACGATCGCTTTCGCCTACTCACCGGCGGCGATCGCACGGCGCTGCCACGCCAGCAGACGCTGCGCGCGCTCATCGACTGGAGCTACGAGCTCCTCTCCGAGGACGAGCGCGCGGTGTTCCAGCGCCTCGCCGTGTTCGCCGGCGGCTGGACCATGGAGGCGGCGGAGGCGGTGTGCTCGTCTGGCGATGTGGAGAAGGCGGCGGTGCTCGACCATCTGAGCGGGCTCGTCGACAAGTCGCTCGTCGTCATGGACGCCGACGGCATGCGCTACCGCCTGCTCGAGACCGTGCGCGAGTACGCGCTCGAGCGCCTCGAGGAATCGGGCGCCGGCGACGATGCGCGCACACGCCACCTGCACTACTGCGCTGCATTTGCCGAAAAAGCGCGCCCCGAGCTCACCGGTCCCAGGCAGGGGGAATGGCTGGCGCGGCTCGACATCGAGCGCGAGAACCTGCTCGCCGCACATGCCTGGTGCGAGCGCGCGCCGAACGGCCCCGAGCTCGGCCTGCAGCTCGTCTACCTGCTGCGCCCCTATTGGCTCAACCGCGGGCTGCTCGGCCTGGGGAAGCGCCTGACGGTCGACGCGCTGATGCGCACCGGTGCGCAGGCGCGCAACTTTGCCCGCTGCCGCGCCCTCTCCGTCGCCGGACAGTTCTGCTACTTCAGGGGCGAGCACGAGGAGGCGCAGCGCTACCTGGAAGAAAGCCTGGCGATCGGGCGCGAGCTTGGCGACAGGGGCAGAGTGGCCGCGGCGTTGCAGCCGCTCGGCATGGCGCACCTCAGCCGCGGCGATCTCGCCACCGCGCGCCGCTATCTCGAAGAGGCGCTCGCCTTGGCCGCCGAGCTCAACGAGCCGCGCGAGATCGCCGCGGCGAGCAACCAGCTTGGGCAGCTCTTGCGGGTCGAGGGCGATCTCGATCGCGCCGAGGCGCTCTACAACCGCATGCTCGAGCTCAGCCGGCAACTGGGCGATCGGGATACCACCGCCATCGGGCTTCTCAACCTGGCGATGGTCGCCATCAGCCGCGGGCGCGCCGAAGAGGCGCGCCGCATGCTGCTCGACGTGCTGGCGATCATGGACGAGACCGGCTCCAAGCCCGCGGGACAGAGCCTGCTTGAGGTGTGCGCAGGATTCGCGGCGTTGCGCAAAGAATGGATCCAAAGCGCGCGCTTCTACGGCGCGGCAGAAGCCTACAGCGCGCAGACCGGCATCCGGCGCGACGCGGGGGACGCCGCGTTCCTGGAACCGCTGATTTCGGCCGCGCGAAAAGCGTTGAGCAGCGAGCTCTTCACCGCCGCCGAAGGCGCCGGCCGCGAGCTCGCCTATGACGAGGTCATCGGCGAAGCGCGCATCTGGCTGAGCTAGTCATTCCCGACCGTCGGATCGAGCGGCTTCGGATTCCCGGAGCCGTCCGTCGCAACCACGTTGATGGTGTATTTGGAACGGCCGGGTGCCGTATTTTCGTAGGTGCAGACGAAGGCCTCGTCCTTCGAGCGGGCATCGACTTGGCAGCTGTGTAACTGGTCGCTCGGCCCGTACAGCGCCTTGATGTTATCGATGCCTTTCGTCGCGTCGAACCGATAACCTGACGTCTGCAGCTGCCAGCGGATCTGAATCTTGGTGCCATCCTCCCTGAAGAAATAGATCGGTTCCTGATCTACGACGACCGATTTGACCTTGCGATCCTTCGATTCGGCGACGTAGACCTTGGGATTCTTGCGATCGAATGGGTACGCGCCAACCAATGTGCGCATGGGCGCGCAAGCCGTCAAAGCGACGAACGAAGCGACAGCAGCGGCAGTCGTCTCTCTCATTGTCTCCTCCCCGTGGAATGCCGTGGCCAAGGCTACGCCTGCACCCTGCGCCAGGCAACGACGCGCCGCGCGCTTATCTTCCTGTC
>VBCM01000173.1 GCA_005883675.1 Betaproteobacteria bacterium | reverse complement strand
GGGTCGAAGCCGAGCATTCGGTATTGCTCCTCGGACCAGTGGCTGACCTGCTTCGTCTTGGCGTTCCACGCCCAGCTGCCCGTGCGGCTCAGTTTCTGCGCTTCGGCCAGGTACGTTTCGCTGCGCCGCAAGGCTTCCTCGGTGCGCCTGCGCTCGGTGACGTCCCGCGCCGTGCCGCACCAGCGCGCCGGACGCCCGGAGGCGTCGCGCACGCACACGCCGATGTGCTGCATCCAGCGCACCTCGCCGTGGACGATCGCCCGCACTTCCATGCTGAGCCGCGAGCCGGTGCCGGCAAAGAGCTCGCCCATCGCGCGCTGCCACTTCTCCAAGTCCTCGCGGACGATCGGCGTGCGCGCGAGATAGTCCTCGCGCGAACTGAAGACGGTGTCCGCCGGCAAGCCGAAGAGCTGCAGGGTGCGGGGCGAAAGGTAATCGCGAGCGCATAGCGCTCCTCGGAAAGGCGCAGCGCTTCCTCGGCACGCTTGCGCTCGGTGATGTCCCGGTAGATGGCGTAATAGCCGCTCGCCTGTCCGCCGAGCACAATCGGCCCGCCCTTGATCGACACCTGTATCCGGCTGCCATCCTTGCGCCGGCGCACGCCGTCGAACGCGACCCGTCCCGGAGTGGAATGGGCGAGCGCCCGGGCGGCGAGCGAGCACTCGAGCTCGTCCTCGGGCACGATGAGATCGGGGAGGTGGCGCCCGAGCGCTTCCTCGGCGCTATAGCCGAAGAGGGCGGTGAACTCTCGATTGACCTGCAGCACGCGCTCATCCAGGCTCGAGAGCACCATCGCGTCGGGCCCGCCTTCGAACAGCTCGCCAAGGAGCGCTGTCTTGTGCAGCAGATCCGCTTCGCTTCGCTTGCGCTCGGTGATGTCATTGTTCGTCTCGAGCACGGCGACGGCCTTGCCGTGCTCGTCGCGTTGCAGGACCCACCGGCTCGCTACGCTGACCTTGGTGCCGTCGCGTTTGCTGTGAACCAGCTCGCCTTCCCACCGGCCGCTGCGCAGGAGCTCGGCATTGATTTCTGCCAGCGGCGCCGGGAAGACCGTCTGCATCAGCCGATGAGAGACCCGCCCGAGGGCCTCCTCCCGGGTCCAGCCGTACAACTCCGCCGCGGCGCGATTCCAATAGGTAACCGTATCGCGCATGTCGCGGACGAAGACGGTGTCGTGCGTGAGATCGAGCAGGCTCGCCTGCTCGCGCAGAGTGGCTTCGGTCTGCAGCTCGGCGCGCCGGCGCGCGAGGCGAATGCTTTCCGCGTTCTGCAGCGCCGCCGAGCGCAGCAGCGTTTCCTCGTGCTCGTCCATTAAGCCCGGCCTGCGATCAGCTCGGCAGCGAGTTGCGTGCCGCGCAAGCGCGCGCCGATCTTGGCGAACGCGAGGTCGCGGCTCCTCGTCGTGTCGTCGCTGAACGGCGCGAAGCCACAGTCGTCCGTCGTGCCGAGCTGCTCCGCCGGTATGTGCTCTGACGCCTGCAGGACGAGATCGCGCACCTCCTCGGCGGTCTCGGTTCGCGGGTCGATCGGCGAAGTGACGCCGATGAAAATCCGCTGATTGGCTTTCAGGCATTTGCGCATGACCTGCAGCGCTCGGCCGCGATCGCGCTCGCAGGCGAGCGCGACATAGAAATGTCCCGCGTTCAGCTCGAACAACCGCGGTAGCAGGTCCGCGTAGTCCACCTCGGCGCTGTGCGGCGAGCGCAGATCGCCTCCTGGACAGGTATGCACGCCGATGCGCCGCCGCTCTTGCGGCGAAAAGCGCGCCAGCGCGAGATTGTTCAGGTCGACGAGGCTCGCGAGCAGCGCGCCCGACGGGTCGAGCTTCACCGCGAGCCGCGCTTCGGTGAAGTCGATCTGGACGCAATGCGCTCCCTTCTGCAGGCAGCGCCGAATCTCGGTCTCGTGCTCACGCAGGAGATCCTGGATGAACTGCTCGCGCGGATAGTCGGCAATGCCTTCGGGCGGGTACATCAGGCTCAGCGCCGAGGGCGAGATCACGGCCTGCTTCACCGGCACGTGCGCGTAACGCATCGCCACCTCGAGGTACGAATCCGCGTAGCGCCGGTAAGAGAATGGTCCGCGCGTGAGCCGTGGCATGCGCCGGGAGTGGCCGTCGGCGAAGGCAATCCTGAAACCGTCGGCGGCCGTATTGGCCTGCCCGTGGACCGGGTAGGTCGCAAAGTTATGGTACTTGCGCTGCTCGCCGTCGCTGACCACCGGAGAGCCGCCGGCTTCGAAGCGCTCGAGGGTGTCGCGAATCGCTGCTTCGTACAAAGGTCCGAGCGCCGGATCCTCGCAATCGGTCCTGGCGAGCGCGGCGATAAGTTCCGCCGGCCGCGGGATGCTGCCAATGGGCTCGGTGGCGAGGGTCCAGCTCATGCGCGCGCGGCCGGGTGTCTCCTGCGGCTTAGTGTGCGCCGCGTCCGTTTCGTTGTCACGCGGCAATGGTCTGCCGAATCGGGCGCCCGTCGCCATAGCGAGTGGTATCGGCGGCTACGACTTTGGTTTAGACCGCGATTTGCAGTTACACCGGTAACCCTTGAGGCAACGAGGCCGCAACGCGCGCTGCGCACGATGCGGGCGTTCGTCCAGTTCGCTTTAAAGGAGCGTTGCGTGCGAGAGCCGTGTTCCCGCCGCCTTTTCCTGAAAGGTACCGCCGGCGCCCTGACCCTGCGCTTGGGCGACGACTTCAACCGCTACATCACCAACCCGAGGATGCTATGAGGAAATTGATATTTGCGCTGGCCTGCTGCATGGCGCCGCTCGCCTGGGCGCAGGAGTCCACTCCGGAAGCGGCGTATCTCGCCGAAAACGAAGCGGCGATGGGCAAGATGATGGACGACATGACCGTCAAGCCGAGCGGCGATGTCGACCGCGACTTCGTGGCGATGATGACGCCGCATCACCAGGGCGCCATCGACATGGCGCGCTCGTACCTGCGCTACGGCCATAACGAAGAGCTGAGGCGCGTCTCGCAGGGAATCATCGACGGCCAGCAGCAGGAGATCGCCGTCATGCGCCATGCCATCGGCGACCCGTCGTCAGGGGACACGAAATGAGGCTGATGCGGGTTACCGGCAACAACATGCCGTACGCCGGCATGTCGGACGCGCAGGAGCGCGCCAACCTCGTCGCCTATCTGCAGTCGCTGCGCTGACATGGCCATCCAACTTCCGCCGCTGCCCTACGAGCCCGCGAACTGGGAGTTCGCCGCACGGAACCTGCGCCACGCGCGCGGCGTCTCTATCACCTGAACGGAGCGTCCATGGCTAGTCCTTATGCGCAGCGCGAAGCAGGTCTTGCGACCGCCGGTACCTCGGGCGACGTCGTGGCGCTGATTGCGCGCCTCCTGCTCGTCGCGATGTACTTTCTCTCTGGCGTCGGCAAGCTCACCGGCTTCGGCGCGACGGCGGCCTTCATCGCCGCACACGGCCTGCCGTTCCCGGCGCTCGGTGTCCTCATCGCCATCGTCGTCGAGATCGGCGGCGCGCTGCTCCTGCTCGTCGGCTGGAACTCGCGCTCGGTGGCGGTGATCCTCGCCGTCTATACCGTCGTCGCGGGGATGCTTTTCCACCAATATTGGGCCGATACCGACGCTGCCGCGCGCATGGACGATTTCATCAATTTCTGGAAGAACATCACGATCGCCGGCGGCTTCCTCATGGTCTTCGCTTTCGGCCCCGGCCGCTACAGCGTCGATCGACGCGATCGCTCTTGAAGGCCGGCATTGTCGGCGTCGGCGCCGTCGGGAGCGCGACCGCGATGGCGATCGCGCTGCGCGGCCGCGTGCGCGAGCTCGTGCTCGTCAACCGCAACCGCGCCCGCGCCAAGGGCGTGGCGACGGATATGCGCTACGGCACGCCGCTGTCAGGGCTCGTGCAGATTTCCGACGGCGACTACGGCGATCTTGCCGGCGCCGGCGTTGTCATCATCGCCGCCGGCGTGAACGAGAAGGCGGGCGGCGCGATCGACCGCAGCGACCCGCTCGGACGGCTGCGCCTGCTGGAACCGAACGCAAGGGTATTCGCGGACATCGTGCCGCGCATCGTGCAGGCGGCGCCCGAGGCCGTGCTCCTGGTCGCCACCGACCCGCCCGAGCCGCTCACTGATGTCGCGCTGCGCCTCGCCGGTCACCCGCGGGTTTTCGGCACGGGCACGACCCTCGACAGCTTGCGCTTTCGCGTGCACCTCGCCGCGCGCCTGGGCGTCAGCCCGGCGAGCGTCGAGGCGTATGTCGTCGGCGAGCACGGCACTTCCAGCGTCTTCCTGTGGTCCTCTGCCCGCATCGGCAGCACGAGCGTGCAGCGCCTCGTTGTCGAGCGAGGCATCGCCTTCGACGATTTTCGCCGCGCCGTCGAGCACGACGTGCGCTACGCCAACATCACCATCATCGAGGGCATCGGCGCGAGCCAGTACGGCATCGGCATGGTGAGCGCGCGCCTCGCGGAAGCGGTGCTCGCCGACGAGCAGGCCGTGTTCCCGGTGGGCTCGTATCAGTCGCGCTACGGCGCCACGCTCTCGCTGCCGAGCGTACTCGGCCGCGCCGGGGTGGGCGAGGTGCTGTGGCCGGAAATGTCGGCCGAGGAGGAGCGCTTGCTCAAATCGAGCGCCGAGCGGCTGACAAGCGCGCTAGCGCATCACTGATTGTCTTCACGCGCGCGGATGCCGCATTCGCGCAGGATGCCTGCGCCGTGGAAGCGGATCTCGCCGTTGCGCGACATCGCGACGAGGTGAAGGACGACGCGGCCGAAGCTGTAGCGTGCGAGAAGCAGCATGTTCAGCAGCCTGAAAGCGTCGTAGCGACCGAACACCCAGTTGCGGATCTGATAGAGGATGAACAGCTGCTGTTCGGCGCTGAGGTGATGCACGCGTGCACTATGGGAGCGCGGCGTTTAAGACGCGTTTCGCTGCCGGCCCGCCCTGTTACACGCGTAACAGGCCGGCACATTTTCCGGCAACCGGCTGCCGCCAGCATGGGCCGCCCAACCCCAAGGGAACTTGCCATGCAAACGCCCGACGCCACGGAAGAAGCGAAGCGAATCGACGCCTATAAAGAGCAGCTCGCCGAGCTCGGCGATACGGCCGACAAGCTCGTGCACGCGCATCCCTGGAAGGCGCTCGGCGCGGTGGCCGTGGTCGGTCTCATCCTCGGGCTGCTCCTCGGCCGGCGCTCGTAGCGCATGTCCATGGACGCGCTGCGCGGATTGGCCGCGGCCGCCGTCCTCGCGGCGCTGGGCGCGCTCGCGCTCCTCGGAGCGTTGGCCCTGGGCATCGCGCTCCTCCTGGTGGTGTTCTGGGAAGCGCGCGTCCTCTTGCTCTCACTCCTCGCCGCGCTCTTCGCCGCCGCCGGCGCGCTCGCCATCCTCGTCGCGCGCATGCGCGCGCGCGACAACTTGCGCCTGGCGACGCTTTCCATCGCCGGCGAGCTCGTCTACTGGGCCTTGCGCGGCGTGCGCGCGCTCGCGCAGCGCTAGAAGCAGGCGCGCACCACGCCGCCGTCGACGCGCAGCGCCGCGCCGTTGGTGGCCGAGGAGAGCGGACTGCAGACATAGACGACGAGGTTCGCCACTTCTTCCGGTGTGGCGAAGCGCTTGAGGAGCGAGCTCGGCCGCGCCGTTGCGAAGAACGTGCGTTCGAACTCGGCAAACGAGCGGCCGCCGCTCAGCTTGCCGACGAACTCTTCCACGCCGGCGGAGCGCGTCGGACCTGGAAGCACCGCGTTTACGGTCACCCCGGTGCCGGCGCAAGTCTCCGCCATTCCTCGGGACACCGCGAGTTGCGCGGTCTTCGTCATGCCGTAGTGGATCATCTCGGGCGGAATCTGGATCGCGCTCTCGCTGCTGATGAATGACGTCGAAGAAGCGCCGCCACTGCTCGTCGGAGATCTCCTCGAAGGGCCGCGGCTCGAAGATGCCGAGGTTGTTCACCAGGATGTCGACCTCCGGCCAGCGCCGCACGAGCTCGGCCGCGGCCGCCGCACTCGCGAGATCGCCGGCAAAATGCTCGAGCTTCGCGTCGGGATGCGCAGCGCGGATCTGCCCGAGCGCATCCCTGACCGATGTATCCGAGCGGCCATTGACGATCACGCGCGCGCCCTCGGCCGAGAGCGCCCTCGCAATCGCGAAGCCGATGCCCTTGGTCGAGCCGGTTACAAGAGCGCGCTTGTCGGTCAGCTTGAGATCCATGTCGATCCTCCTAAGGCGCGGGCGGCTTGAAGCGCGGCGGCTTCGGGCCGAAAGCTCTCGCGGTGTCGCGCTGCGGACGGCTTGTCTGGGCAAGCGCGCGCTGGCGCGCGAGCTCGCGCTCGCCGAGCGCCCGGTACTGCGCGCTGGTGAGCGAGGCGAGGAAGGCGACGAGATCGTCGATCTCGCTCTCGGTGAGGGCGAGCGGCTGCATGTCCTCGTCGAGCCAGGCGTCCTTCAGCCCGTCGCCCTTGTTGTAATGGTCGATCACGTCCCAGAGCGTCGCCTGCGAGCCGTCGTGGAAGTACGGTGCCGTCACCAGCACGTTGCGCAAGCCCGGCGTCTTGAACGCGGCGGTGTCCGCCTCTTTGCGCGTGACGAGGAAGCGGCCGAGCACCGAGAGCTCCGACCCGATCGCTGCGCGGTCGACCGACTCGAGCGTGCCGGCCGCGAGCTCCCGCTCGGCCGTGCGCCAGGCGCCGGCGACATCGTGGGCAAGGATGCCGATGCCGATGTTGTGATAGTCGAAGTCGGTGAAGTAAGTCGAGTCGCGTTGGCTCTCGCTTGGCGCATGGCACTTGTTGCAGCGAGCCTTGGTATTGAAGAGGTCCCAGCCGCGCTTCGCCGCGTCGTCGATCGCGCGCGCGTCGCCGGCGGCGAAGCGATCGAACGGCGAATCGAACGAAACCAGCGTGCGCTCGTAGGCGGCGATGGCGCGCACGAGGTCCGCGTCGTTCATCTCGCGGCCGAACGCCGAAACAAATTCGTGCCGGTAGTGCCTGATGGCGGCGATCCCCTCCACGGCGGCATCGAGCGTGGGCTGGCCCATTTCGGACGGGTTGGTGATCGGCAGGGCCGCCTGCTCTTCCAGCGTGGCCGCGCGCCCGTCCCAGAATTGCGCCTTGTTGAAGAGCGCATTGAGGACGGTCGGAGAATTGCGTTGGCCCGCGCGCCCGTGGATGCCGATGGACACCGGCCGGCCGTCGGTGAAGGCGAGCGCGGGGTTGTGGCAGGTGGCGCAGGAGACGCTGCCGTCGGCCGAAAGCAGCGGCTCGAAAAAGAGTTTCTTGCCGAGCGCGATTTTCTCCGGCGTGAGCGGCTCATCCGCGGGAATCGCGGCGTGCAGCGCCTGCGGCGGCAGGCCCACCTGTTTCGCGGGTCTCGGCTGCGCGAGCGCATCGGGTTCCGGATTGCGCGAGGCCGCGAAGACGCTTGCGGCAAGCAGCGCGGCGATCGAGGCGATGCCGGCGGCGCGGCTCACATCGACCTACTGGTTATCTTCGAGCGCGAGTGCCGCGGCGAACGGGTTGCGCTGCGCGCTGCGCGCGCCCCAGACGTTGAACGAGAGGCATACGAACTCGGGTGCCACGTCGATTTGTGAGCTCATGTGGACTCCTTTAGGCCGAGGTGAAGGCTGGGAGTATCAATGGCCGATGTTGGCCGCGTGTTTCATTGAAATGTCATTTGCAACGTCGCCGGCGATGCGCTCGTCAAACCGGCAAAGGGACCTGCGGGATGAATTGGCCGCGCGCGATAAGGCGCAAAGTGGCGAGGGAGATAACGGCGACGGTGATGTTCACGGCGACGAACAGGTAAGGCGCGAGGAAAGCCATCGCACCGTTATCGCCGGCCATGCGCAGCGCAGCCGAGGCGAGCGCCGTGGCGCCGAACGTGAAAGCCCAATAGGACGCGGCGAACGGTTGCTGCATGATCCATGGCAGTAACCGCGCGAGCAGCAGCGCCTGCAGCAACGCATATCCCATGAGCGCATGCGCGAGGAGGTCTGGAGTATTCCCGTTGACGCTGAGGTAAGCGACGGCACCCACGGCCGGCGGCGCGAGTTGAATTCCCAGGGTGGGGCGCAGCGGCGCCGGCAGGCTCGGCACGGTATACAAGCGATGCAGCAGGACCGATTCGATGGCGAGCCATGAAAAGAAGGCGCCGCCATACGCGAGCTGTGCCCAGTCGGGGTGGCCGAGCGCCGACGCGACGATCGCCATGACGAAGCCGCCGGCCACCGTCGGGAGGTAGAGGACGGGCGTCGTCGCGCCATGGTCTCGTCCGCCGCGCCAAAGCAGACCCGTTCGCCAGAGAGCGAATGCGAGCGTGAATGCGGCTCCTGCGCCGAACAGAATTTGCGCGACGAGCCTCGAGTACGGAATCGCGGCGAGGGCAATCAGCATCGTTGCCACGCCCGCGAGGCCGATGAAGCAGCACTGAACCGGGTGCTGCGCTTCGTCGAGGGCTTGCTCGCGCGCGAAGATCCATTTGAGGATGAAAAGGACGAGCACCACCGCCCAAATAATCGCGGCAATCGCCATGAGCGCCTCGCCGACCGCCGCCGGCGCCTGCCAGACCTCGTGCGCCGCGCGCCACGCGTTGCCGAGGCCGGCGAGACCCAGGACGATGCCGAAAAACGCGGCAGGAACGATCGGTGGCTTGAAGGCTGTGCGCGGATCGTCGAGGACGAGCTCTCGCGCCTCGCCGTTCACATCGAGCGTCACTTTCGTCGCGGGCATGAAATGTCTCCTGGGTTGGCGCACGTTGCGATGGGCAGGTTACCGGCCGGTTGCAAGGTTCCTTGCGAACGAAACAGTGCGCCCGGGCCCGGGAACGCTCGCGTCAAGCGACGCGCCGACGATGGCGGCATGGAACGAATCAACATTGGCAACTCGAATCTGACGAGCTCGCGTATCGGCCTTGGCACCTGGGCGATCGGCGGCTGGATGTGGGGCGGGACGCATGAAGCGGAATCGATCGCCACCATCCGCGCGGCGATCGAGCGCGGCGTGACGCTCATCGATACGGCGCCCGCGTACGGCTTCGGCCGCGCGGAGGAGATCGTCGGCAAGGCGCTCGCCGAGGGTGGGCTGCGCGACAAGGTGCTGATCGCCACCAAGGTTGGCCTCGCCTGGCACAACCGCGCCGTGTACCGCGACTCGCGTGCGGCGCGCATCCACCAGGAGGTCGAGGAGTCGCTGGGGAGGCTGCGCACCGACGTCATCGATCTCTACCAGGTGCACTGGCCCGATCTCGAGACGCCGCTTGAGGAAACCGCCCGGGCGCTCGAGGATCTGCGCCGCCACGGCAAGATTCGCGCGATCGGCGTCAGCAACTATTCGCCCGGGCAGATGAACCACTTCCGCGCCTTTGCAAGGCTCGATGCGGTGCAGCCGCCCTACAACCTGTTCGAGCGCGAGATCGAGGGCGGCGTGCTGCCTTATGCCGCCCGCACCGGACTCACGGTGCTCTCGTATGGCGCGCTGTGCCGCGGGCTCCTGAGCGGCCGCATGCGCCCGGACACGAAGTTCGAGGGCGACGACCTGCGCAAGGTGGACCCGAAGTTCCAGGCGCCGCGCTACGCGCAGTATCTCGCCGCGGTCGAGGAGCTGAAGCGCCTCGCGCGCGAGCGCTACGGCAAATCGGTGCTCGCGCTCGCGGTGCGCTGGGTGCTCGACCAGGGGCGGACCATCGCGCTCTGGGGCGCGCGGCGTCCCGAGCAGCTCGATGCCATTGGCGAGATCGACGGCTGGCGTCTGGACCCGGACACCAAGCACGAGATCGATGCCATCTAGAGCAGGCCGCGGTAATCCTCTACTAGGCGTCCGGCACCCGATGACGAAAATTGCCCGCGCGGCGGGCTCGCTCGCGGCGCTATCGATCGCGCTCGCCGGCTGCGCGAGCTACTCGGGCATCCACGGCGAGGAGCGACCCATCGCGCCCGAGGCGCTCGCGTTTCAGAGCAAGGCCGGCGACGGCGTGTTCCTGGACGGCGATTGGCCGCGCGCGGACTGGTGGTCGATGTTCGGCGATGCGAAGCTCGACGCGCTCGTGACGCGCGCGCTCGCCGACAACCCGGGCCTGCATGCCGCCGAAGCGCGCGTGCGCGCGGCCCGCGCCCTCGGGGATGCGGCGCGATCGGCGCTCTATCCGACGCTCGATCTCAACGCAGCCGCGGCGCGCGAGCGCTTGAGTGAGCATGACCTGATCTACGGACCGTATGCCGGCAGCTCGATCAACCAGGGCCGCGCCACGCTCGACTTCGCCTACGAGTTCGACTTCTGGGGCAAGCACCGCGACGAGCTCGCGGCCGCCCTCGGTACGGCGCGCGCCGCCGAAGCAGACAGCGCCGCCGCGCGGCTCGTGCTCGCGGCGGCGCTCGTCGAGAGCTACTTCCAGCTGCAGGCCGATATCGCCACGGCGGAAGTCGCGCGACAGACGCTCGCCGAGCGCGAGGGCCTGCGCGAGCTGAACAGCGAGCGCGCGCGCCGTGGCCTCGAGGCGACGCTCGCCACGCGGCAGTCGGACGGGCAGGTGGCGTCTGCGCGCGTCTCGCTTTCCGCGGCGGAGGCCGCGGTCGAGCTTGACCGCCATCAGCTCGCCGCGCTCGCGGGCCTCGGTCCGCACGCGCCGCTCGACGTGCAGCCCGCGCTCCACACGTATGAAGAGGCGCTGGCGTTGCCGGCCAACCTGCCCGCGGATCTGCTCGCGCGGCGGCCCGACGTCGCGGCCGCGCGAGCGCGCGTCGAGGCGGCCGCGGCGCGCATCGGCGCCGCGAAAGCCGACTTCTACCCGAACATCAACCTCACCGCCTTCCTCGGCTTCGACGCGCTGACGCTGCACGGTCTCGACCTTTTCAGCGCCGGCAGCCGGACCGGGGGCGTCGGGCCGGCGATTCACCTGCCGGTGTTCGAGGCCGGGCGCCTGCAGGCGAGCTTGCGCGGCCGCTACGGCGAATACGACGCCGCGCTCGCGCAATACAACCAGGCGCTGCTCGAGGCGCTGCGCCAGGTGGCCGACCAGATCACGAGCCTGCGCGCTGTGCGCGGGCAGCTCGCCGAGCAGGCGAACGCGCTCGCCGCCGCCGAGGATGCGCATCGCCTTACGGTCGACCGCTACCGCGCCGGCCTGACCAGCTATCTCGACGTGCTGGTCAACGAAGAGCGGCTCCTTAACGAACGCCTGAGCCGCGTGCGGCTACAGGGTCGCAGCCTCGCGCTCGTCGTCGAGACGATCCGCGCGCTCGGCGGCGGCTACCAGGCCGACACCACAACTGCTCAAGGGAACTGATCATGGCGACGAACAAACGCAATCTCGTGCTCGGCACGCTCGCGGCGGTATTCATTCTGGCGGGAATTGGCAGCGCACTGTGGTGGTGGCTCGACGGCCGCTGGTATCAGGCGACCGACGACGCGTATGTGCGGGGCAACCTGGTGCAGCTCACGCCGCAGATCGCCGGCATCGTCGTGCGCATCAACGCCGACGACACGGCGCTCGTGCGCGCGGGCGAAGCGGTGGTGGAGCTCGATCGCGCCGATACGCAGACGGCGCTGGCGCAGGCGAAAGCGGCGCTCGCGCAAAGCGTGCGCCGCGTGCGCCAGCTCTACGCGAACGCGGACGCGTTGCGCGCGAACGTCGCGCTGCGTGAGGCGGAGCTGCGCCGCGCTCAGGAGGATCTCGCCCGGCGCGCCGGGCTCCCCGATGCTCGGGCGGTGGCCGAAGAAGATGTGAAGCACGCGCAGGCGCAGGCCGATACGGCCGCGGCGGCCCTGGCGGCGGCGCGCGAGCAGCTGAGCGCCGCGCAGGTGCTGATCGCGCGCACCACGGCCCGCACGCACCCCGACGTCGAGCAGGCGGCGGCGCAACTTCGCAGCGCGTACCTCGCGGCGCAGCGCGCCTCGCTCGTCGCGCCGGTCACCGGCTACGTCGCGAAGCGCGGCGTGCAGGTCGGCCAGCAGGTCGCGCCCGGCGCCGCGCTGCTCGCCATCGTGCCGCTCGCGCAGGTCTGGGTGGATGCGAATTTCAAGGAGACGCAGCTCGAGCACGTGCGCATCGGCCAGCCGGTGACGCTCACCAGCGACCTCTACGGCGGCGCCGTCACCTATCACGGCACGGTGATTGGACTGGGCTCGGGCACGGGCAGCGCATTCGCGCTGCTGCCGCCGCAGAACGCGACGGGCAATTGGATCAAGATCGTGCAGCGCCTGCCGGTGCGCATCCGCCTCGAACCGCAGGAGCTGGCGGCGCACCCGCTGCGCCTGGGGTTGTCGATGAACGTCTCGATCGATACCCACGACCGCAGCGGCGCAGTGCTCGCCGACGCGCCCTCGCTTGAGTCTCCGCTGGAGACAAAAGCGTACGAGCATGCGCTCGCCGACGCCGAGCGCCTGGGGCGCGAGATCGTGCAGGCCAACCTGGGGCCGGCCAGCGCCTCGACCGTCGTCGCCGGGCAGTAGCGATGGCGCCGCTCAGCGCCCGCCAGCGGGTTGCGCTCACCATCGCGCTGTCGCTCGCGGTGTTCATGAACGTGCTCGACCTCGCGATCGCGAACGTTGCGATCCCGCAGCTCGCGGGCGAGCTCGGCACGAGCGCCGACCAGGGCACCTGGGTGATCACTTCGTTCGCGGTGAGCGCGGCGATCGCCATGCCGCTCACCGGCTGGCTCGGCCGGCGCTACGGCGAGGTGCGCGTGTTCCTCGTCTGCACGGCGATGTTCACCGTCGCCTCGCTCGCCTGTGGCCTCTCGTCCAACCTCGCCGTGCTGATCGCGATGCGCACCATCCAGGGCGTGTTCGGCGGCCCGATGATTCCGCTGTCGCAGAGCCTGCTCCTCAACAACTATCCCGCAGACCGCAAGAACGTGGCGCTCGCGCTGCTCATGATGGTGACGATCGTCGCGCCGGTGCTCGGCCCGATCCTCGGCGGCTGGATCACCGACAACTGGAACTGGGCGTGGATCTTCTACATCAACGTGCCGATCGGGATCGTCGCGACGCTGCTCACCGCCGCGCTGCTGCGCGGCCGCGAGACGGCGACGGCGCGCGTGCCGGCCGACGTGGTTGGCATCGGACTGCTCGCGCTCGGCATCGGCAGCCTGCAGATCGTGCTCGACCGCGGCAAGGACCTCGACTGGTTAGCCTCGGGTGCCATCGTCGCGCTCGCCGCGCTCGCCGTGGTCGGCATCAGTTTCTTCGTCGTGTGGGAGCTGACCGAGCGGCAGCCAGCGGTGGATCTCTCGCTCTTCGCCCGGCGCAACTTCACCGCAGGAACGGTGGCGCTATGCCTGGGCTTCTGCGCCTATTTCGGCAACATCGTGCTGCTGCCGCTGTGGCTGCAGACCCAGATGGGCTACACGGCGACCTGGGCGGGGCTCGCCTCCGCGCCGGTCGGGCTCCTGCCGATCGCGTTGGTGGCGTTGATCGCGCGCTATTCGAGCGGCGTCGACTTGCGCTGGATGACGACCGCGAGCCTGTGCGCTTTCGGCCTCGCCTCGTTCTGGTTCGCCGGCTTCAACACCGAGGTGAGCTTCCCCATGCTCGCCTGGTCGCGCTTCGCCCAGGGCATCGGGCTGGCGCTCTTTTTCGTGCCGCTGATGTCGATCCTGCTCTCCGGCCTTCCGCCCGAGCGGCTGGCGAGCGCCTCGGGACTCGCGAACACCGTGCGCACCATCGCCGGCAGCTTCGGCACCTCGCTCACCACGACATGGTGGGACCGGCGCGAGGCGCTGCACCAGGCGCGGCTCTCCGAGAGCATCACCCTGTTCAGCACGCCCGCGCACACCGACAGCGCGCTGGCGATGCTTGAGCGCTCCATCGTCCAGCAGGCTTATATGCTGGCGACCAACGACCTCTTCTGGCTCTGGGGCTGGACCTTCCTCGCGCTGGTCGCGGTCGTCTGGTTCGCGCGCCCGCCTTTCAGCGCCGCCAGTCACGCGGCGGCGGAGTGAAGGAGACCACCCGGTATTCGTGCCAGATCAATCCCATCACGAATACATCGAAGACGGTCAACGCTATGAGACCGAGGCCATGCGTGTACGAAAAGCGGTAGAGCTGGTAGACGATGAAGAGGCCAAGGACGACAAGAGAAACAGGATAGGCCCACAGCTTGTTTCTAAGTAAACCGATGACCAGCAACGCCTTAATGAGGCCGTGGCTGAGGAGATAGAGAGCATAGAAGCGCTGGGTACCGACGGTGAAATTCTGCGCCAGGCTCAAAAGATGTGTTGCCACAAGGTCATTCGGATCTTCGATCAGCTCTTCCTGGGTGAGCGCATTGACCAGCCTTGTGATGGCGGTGGTACTGACGAACGCCAATACAAGGCCACCACCGCACTCGACTAACGCATGAGCTCCTTTCAGCAGGACACTGATTCGAAAAATCTGGTGGATACGGCGTTCGTTCATGCATCTCCGTCTTTACGCGATCAGGACGGTCGCGGCGAGCGCCGCAACCGCCGTCCCTTTGCGCGTCACGAAATCGCCCATCACGGATTTGCGCGACGACAGCACGACGAGCGCGACCAGCGGCAGCGGCAGGACAAGGCTCAGCACCACCTGGCTGAGGATCATCGCCCTCGTCGCGTTGAAGCTGAGCCCGATCACAAAGGCCGGCACCATCGTGACCAGGCGTCGCAGCCAGACGGGGATGCGGAAGCCGACGAAGCCCTGCATGATGACCTGACCCGCCATAGTGCCGACCACCGAGCTGGAGATGCCGGAGGCGATCAACGCCACCAGGAACACGCCGGCCGCGCCGGCGCCGAGCGCCGGGACGAGCGTGCGATACGCGACGCCGATATCCGCAATGCCCGTTGTCGACCGGCTGAACGCGCAGGCCGCCATCATCACCATCGCGAGATTGACCAGGCCGGCGAAGCCCAGCGCGACCACCACCTCTCGGTTCGAGAACCGCAACAGGCCGCTGCGTTCGCGGTCGTCGCGCGCGGGCGTCCGGTTCTGGGTCAATCCTGAATGCAGGTAGAGCGTGTGCGGCATGATCGTCGCGCCGATGATGCCGACCGTTAGGGTGATGGCCGAGCCGCTGGGCAATTGCGGGACGACGGCATGCAACAGCGCGGCGCCCCAGTCGGGCGGCGCGACCACGAGCTCGCACAGATAGCTCAGGCCGATTACGCCGACGAGCGCGGCGATCGCCAGCTCGAGCGGACGGAAGCCACCCTTGTCGAGCTGCAGGATGGCGAAGGTCACCATCCCGGTGACGCTCAACCCGCACAGCAGCGAGACATGAAATAGCAGGGAAATGCCCAGGGCGCCGCCGAGGAACTCGGCAACGTCGGTTGCCATCGCGGCGATTTCCGATGCGATCCACATGCCGACCACGACCGATCGCGGGAACTGCTCCCTGCAGAGCTCCGCAAGATTGCGTCCGGTAACGATGCCCAGTTTGGCCGACATCGCCTGGAACAGCATCGCGGCCAGGTTCGCGATCAGCACGACCCACAGCAACTGGTAGCCGTAGGTCGAGCCGGCCTCGATGTTGGTCGCGAAGTTACCCGGGTCCATATAGCCGACCGAGGCGATGATCGCCGGGCCGGCGAAGGGCAGGAACGCGCGCAGGCCTTTGCGGCGCCCGTCGAGCGCGGCGCGCGCGGCGAGCTCGCACTGCAGGGTCGTGCCCGCAATCAGCGCCGCGGTTTTTTCCACCGTGCTTCGACCCGCTCAGACGGTATCCGGGCGGACCTTCGAGAGCTGCGCCAGCGTTTCAGCGCTGATGTTCAGATGCTGCATCACCAGCTGCGGCGGCGTGTGGCGCAGCCAGTCGGATAGCGAGACCTCGGCGTAGCGGTCGGACTTGAAAAGCTCGAGGAACACGAGGTCCGTGGTGCCGGTGTTCTGCACGTAGTGCCCGAGGTTCTTCTTCACGTAGCCGACGTCGCCGGCGTTGAAGTCGGCCGTTTGCGCTTTCGGGCCGGTGTCGAACACCGTCATGCGGCCCCGGCCCTTGAGCCAGTACTGCCACTCGTCCGCGTGGGGATGCCAGTGCAGCTCGCGTATTCCGCCGGGCTTCACCGCCACGAGCGCCGCGGCGATCGTCTTCGATGCGGTGAAATTGCGGCTGTCGGCGATCGTCACGGAGCCGCCGCGGCTCTGGCGCGTCGCGCTCATGCCGCTCATCGGCCACACGAACGAGGAGGGCGGCGAACCCTTGCTCGACTGCACGGCGCGCTCGTCGGCGGCGAGCGGCCCCGGCGGCGTGCCCTGAAAGATCCACTTCTGCTGAAGCGGGATGTTGCGGAAGGCGTCGGCCGGCACGCCGAAATTCTGGGCGAGCACTTCCGGCGGCGTGTGCGCGACCCACTCGGTCACGAGCAAGGTGCTGAATTCGGAAAACTTGCCGCTGTCGAAGGCGAGCAGGAATTCGGCGCCGTTCGAGCCGAACCCCTGCAGCGAATGCGGCAGGCCCGCCGGGAAGTACCACAGGTCGCCCGTCTGCACGTCGCGCACTTCCGGCCGGCCGAGCTCGTCGAGCACCGTGACCCGGCACTTGCCGTCGAGCATGATTGCCCACTCGGCTTCCTGGTGCCAGTGCAGCTCGCGAATGCCGCCGTCGGAGAGCCGCATGTTCACCCCGGCGATGTCTTTCGAGATCGCGAAGTCCGCCTGCGTCACCTGCCGCGCCCAGCCGCCGTTCTGATAGCGCTTGTGGACGTTGTTGAAGGACGCCCAGAACTGCGGCATGCCGTTGACGTCGGTGGCCGGCGGGTTCTGGGAGGAAGGGAACTGGTCGGCGAGCGCCTCGTTCCTCGGACCCGGGTCGTTCAGGCTGGTGGGGTTCTTGCCGTTGATTCTGCCCTCGGCCGGGCTGTCCGGGTTGCCGAACAAGGCGGCTTTGGCGGAACCGGCGACGCCTATGGCGGCTGCGGACACCGCAGCGCCGATCAAGACCTTGCGTCTTTCCAGATCGATCATCGTGCATCTCCTTTGACTAGCCGACATGGTGAGAAGCGCGCGTTACGCGGGGATTTCCGGTGCGTTTACCACGGTAACCGGGGATGAAATGGCAGCAACACGCCCATCAAGGGCGGCACGTCTAATGCACCGTGATGCGCTCCCCGCAGGTTGCTCTCTTCGCGCTCGCGGTCGGCGCCTTCGGCATCGGCAGCACCGAATTCGTCATGATGGGCCTGCTGCCGCAAGTCGCCGCGGGCTTCGACGTCACGATTCCGAGCGCCGGTTATCTCATCTCCGCCTACGCGCTCGGCGTCGTGCTCGGCGCGCCGCTCCTCACCGCGGCGACGGTGCGATGGCCGCGCCGCACGGTGCTCATGGCGCTAATGAGCATGTTCACCGTCGGCAACGTGCTCGCGGCCGCGGCGCCGACTTATGCGACGTTGCTCGCCGCGCGGGTGCTGACCGGCCTGCCGCACGGTGCTTTCTTCGGCGTCGGCTCCGTCGTCGCCGCTGGCCTCGTGCCGGCCGAGCGACGTTCCACGGCGATCGCGATGATGTTCGCGGGCCTCACGGTGGCAAACGTCCTCGGCGTGCCGGCCGATACGGCGCTCAGCCAGCATTTCGGCTGGCGCGCAACGTTCGTCGTGCTGGCGGGCATCGGCGTGGCGGCGATCGCGGCCATTGCGTGGCTCGTGCCGGCGCAGGCGCCCGACGCGCCGTCACTGCGCCGCGAGCTCGCGGCATTCGGCCGCGCCCAGGTATGGCTCGCGCTCGGCGTGTGCATGCTCGGCTTCGGCGGCGTGTTCGCCGCCTACAGCTATATCGAGCCGATGATGACGTACGTCGCCGGTTATTCGCCCGGCGCGACCGACTTTCTGCTCGCATTGTTCGGCGTCGGCCTGACGGCGGGCAATCTCGTCGGCGGCCGCCTCGCCGACCGCGCGCTCATGCCGAGCCTGTATGCAGCGCTCGGCGGACTGGCCCTCGTGCTCGCGCTTTTCGTCTTCACCGCGCACCATGCGGCTTCGGCCGCGGTGACTCTCTTTCTCGTCGGCGCCACCGGCATGGCCTGCGTGCCGATGATCCAGACGCGCATCATGGACAAGGCGCGTGGCGCACCGACGCTCGCCGCGGCAGCGACGCACTCCGCTTTCAACCTGGCGAACGCCGCCGGCGCATTCCTCGGCGGCCGCGCGATTCATGCCGGACTCGGCTGGACTTCGCCCGATTGGGTGGGCGCGATCCTCGCCTGCGCCGGCCTTGCGCTAGCCGTAGTGTCCGGCCGCCTCGATCAGAAGAGATGACGATCAGCGGATGACCGGCAGCTTCATGCGCCTTTTGCCGCGCTCGACGAGTAGTGACGGAGGTCGACTGCGGAGAACTGCTCGAGCATCCGGCGATTGAACGCCGGGATGTCAGCGGGCTTTCGGCTCGTGACGAGGCGCTCGTCGACGACCACTTCGCGGTCGACCCACTTCGCGCCGGCATTGGTGAGATCGGCCTTGAGCGACGGCCATGACGTCACGGTGCGTCCGCGCATCACGCCGGCGTCGATCAGCGTCCACGGCCCGTGACAGATCGCGGCGACGGGCTTGTCGGCGTCGAAGAACTCCCTTACGAACCGCACGGCTCGCGCGATCGTGCGCAGCTCATCGGGGTTGGCGACGCCGCCCGGCAGGAGCAGCGCGTCGAACTCCTCGGCGCGCGCTGCATCGAGCGCAATGTCGACGGGAAACCGGTCGGCAGGGTCGAAGTGCTTCCAGCCCTGAACGGTACCGTTGGCCGGGGAAACGATGCGCGTCTCGGCCCCCGCCTCTTCGAGCGCCTTCTTCGGCTCGACGAGCTCGATCTGCTCGAAGCCGTCGGCGACCAGAATGGCGACCTTCTTTCCTTTGAGAATGGGTTTCATGCTGCAACTCCTTTCTTCAAGCGCGATCTGTCGCGCAAACAGTTTCATCGTGGAAGGCACGCGTCACATGCCGCCTTTGACGCCCCACTTCACCAGCAGCCAGTTCGCCGGATAGGTGGTCGCAAAACCGGCGATCATTGCGATCTGCATCGTGAACCAGAACACGATCGAGGCCGGCGCAGCTGCCTCGCTCAACCAGAAGCGTGCGATCGCCATCCAGCCGAACATGCCGAGCTCGAACGCGAGGAGCGAAAGGGTGTCGGCCTTGATCGCATCCCAGAGCGCGGTCGCCGGAGAGACGTCCCGCATCGCCCGTATCGGGATGTACTGGAACGCGATCCCGAAGATATAGGCGAACGCAAATTCGGTCGCAAAGCCGGGGCCGAACAGCGCGACGGCGACAACGTCTCCGAGCACGCAGCCGGCGCCGCAATGCAGCGCCGAAAGGAAAACGCCGTTCCCTCCAGCGTGAGGCGCATGCGTGGCGAACGGGCGGCCCAGCGCGCGATAGAAGTGCAGGCCGATCAGCGGAAAATACAAACCGGTCACCGGCCACACGACGTTCATGATCTTCATGTCCTGCGGATACCTGCTCTCGTCCGCGGCGATGATGAGCGCCGTCAATACGCCCAGGCTGATGGCGGTCCAGGCGAGCGTCTGCAAGATGGCTACGCCCTATCGACGCTGAAGCGGCCGGCACCCAGTGGCGGCTCGCGTTATGGCATCAAGCGCGGCGGCCATGGCACTGACGGCGGCGAGCACCTCGGGGCCGAGTGCATGGCGCTTCGCGAGCCAAGCCGGATCGTTGTACGAAGTCCACGTGCTGCCCGCGGCGTCCTGCCAAACCAGGATCTTCAGGGGCAAATCGATGCCAATCGTTTGCGCCGATTGCATCAGCGGCGTTCCCGCCTTGGCGCTGCCGAAGATGAGAAGAGCGGTGGGCCTTAGCGATAGCCCAGCCGCGACCGCTGCGGCCGCATGATCGATGCGCGCGAATACCGTCATGCCTCGCGCGCTCAGCTCGGCTTCGAGCCGCTCGATCGCCTCTCGCGGCCCGTAGCTGCTCTTTTTCGTCGTTAATCCGTCTGCCGCCATACAACGGGCCTCGCGGACGGGATAAGCGGCGCATCGCTTGCCTCGCCGACGCGCCCGGCTTTCAGATCCTGGTACCAGGACGAGTGATGCTCTTTCGCCCAGGTCTCATCCACCACGCCCTCGCGCATCGCGCGATACGCGCCGCGCATGCCGAGGGTCCCGATGTAGATGTGGCCGAAGGCCATGCCGACGAAGAGCAGCGCGCCGCTCAGGTGCACGATATCCGCCACTGCCAGCCAGAACCAGATTTTCTCGCCGGCGTTGAAGAAGCCACTGGGCGGTTCGCCGCCGCCGAGGAAGCCGCCGAAGCGGCGCAGCCATTGCCAGTCGTACGCGCGCCAGAGATTGCGCTTCACGAACGCGAGGAAGAGCGACACCATCGCCACCGTGAACACCGGCGCGGTGAAGTTGTGTAGCGACACGGCCACCTTCGCCACCCACGAGTACACCGGATAGGTGAGCAGGGCCTCGACGTAGTACTTGCCGAAGAAGAGGGTGAAGCCGGTGAGCGCAAGCAGGATGAAGCAGATCGCCACGGTCCAATGCAGCGCGCGCTCCCACGCGGCGAAGCGGCGGACCATGCGGCCGCTCTCGGCGCCGTGCAGCCGGATCGGTCCGAACACGAGCCAGAAGGCGAGGATCGCCGCCGGCACACCGGCGAGCCAGATCGCGCCCCAAAAGGGAAACGGCCCCTCGTGCAGACGGCGCCAGAGCTCGCCGCCGGTATTGATCAGCACGCCCGCGTCGATGTTCTGCGCGTTGGTGATGCCGACGCGCCCCGCTTGGGCGTCGAGCCAGAAGGGCTGGTTATTGCCCGGCTGCGATTGCTCTCGCGCCGCTTCGGCGTTCGGCTCGGCCCAGGCGCTCGCGCAAAAAAGCGCGAGCAGCAGGAAGAGCCATCTAGCGGATGCGGTCATATTCGTTCTGGTTCCTGGCGCGGGCGTCGATTTCCTGCTGCCACGCGCTCTCCTCGCCGTTGAAGGGAGGGTTCGACCAGGCCGTGGTATCGCCCGCGACCTTGTATGCGTTCGGGCCGTAGAGGCGCGTCTGGCGCGCTTGCTGGTTCTCGCCGCATCCGACGAGGGCGAGGACGACGAGAAGCGAGAGAAGCACCTTGCTCATCTGGACTCTTTGGTACCCGCAGCGCCGTATGCCGTGGCCCAGCCGTTGAGCTCCATGCTGCCGCCGCGCGCCGCGGCGCGCGTGCGCATGATGTCGGCGAGTACATCGCCGTCGCCGGCGAGGAGCGCCTTGGTCGAGCACATCTCGGCGCAGAGCGGCAGCTTGCCTTCGGCCAGCCGGTTGCGGCCGTACTTCTTGAACTCGGCCTCGCTCATGTCCTTCTCCGGACCGCCGGCGCAGAAGGTGCACTTGTCCATCTTGCCGCGCACGCCGAAGGCGCTGGTCTGCGGGAACTGCGGCGCGCCGAAGGGGCAGGCGTAAAAGCAGTAGCCGCAGCCGATGCACACGTCCTTGTTGTGCAGCACCACGCCTTCGGGCGTCTGATAGATGCAGCTCACGGGGCACACGGCGATGCACGGCGCGTCGGTGCAGTGCATGCAGGCGACCGAGATCGATTTCTCGCCCGGCACGCCCTCGTTCAGCGTCACCACCCGGCGGCGGTTGATGCCCCAGGGCACCTCGTTTTCGTTCTTGCACGCGACCGCGCAGGCGTTGCAATCGATGCAGCGCTCGGCGTCGCAGAGAAATCGCATTCTCGCCATAGGTCAGGCCCTCGTGATCTGGCAGAGGCTGGTTTTCGTCTCTTGCATCATGGTCACGGCGTCGTAGCCGTAGGTCCACGCGGTGTTCGCCGCCTCGCCCGAGACGTAGGGAACCGCGCCCTCCGGGTACTTGTCGCGAATGTCCTTGCCCTGCCACCAGCCGGCGAAGTGATAGGGCAGGAACACGACGCCGCGGCCTACGCTCCGCGTCACACGGGCGCGTACTTTGATGCGCGCGCCCGCGGGCGTCGCCACCCAGATGTAGTCGTGCGGCTTCACGCCGCGGTCGTTGGCGTCCGCCGGGTGGATGTCGCAGAACATCTCCTGCTGCAGCTCGGCGAGCCAGATGTTCGAGCGCGACTCGTCGCCGCCGCCCTCGTACTCGACCAGGCGGCCGCTCGTCATCACCAGCGGGAACTTGGCGCTGTAGTCGGCGGCCTGCTGGATCGACCGGTAGAGTGTCGGCAGGCGCCAGAAGGTCTTCTTGTCGTCGTAGGTCGGGTATTGCTTCACCAGGTCGGGCCGCGACGAGTACAGCGGCTCGCGATGCACGGGAACCGGGTCGGGGAAGTTCCACACCACGCAGCGCGCGCGGGCGTTGCCGAACGGCGCGCAGCCGTGCTTGATGGCGACGCGGATGATGCCGCCCGAGACGTCGGTGCTCCAGCTCTTGCCCTGCGCGCTCGCCTGCTCGGCGGGCGTGAGCTCGCTCCACCAGCCGAGCTTCTTGAGCAGCACCGAGTCGAACTGCGGATAGCCGGTGGTGATCTCCGAGCCGGCCGTCGCCGAGCCGTCGGCCGCGAGCATGCTTTGCCCGTTGTGCTCGATGCCCCAGTTGGCGCGGAAGGGAAGCCCGCCTTGCGCCACGGATTTGGACTCGTCGTAGAGCAGCGGCGTGCCGGGATGCTTCAGCTCCGGCGTGCCCCAGCACGGCCAGGGCAGCCCGTAGTACTCGCCGTCGCAAGGCCCGCCCTCGGCGCGCAAGGTGCGCGCGTTGAACGTGTGCTTGTTCAGCATGTGGAGCTTCAGCCGCTCCGGCGACTGCCCGGAATAGCCGATGGTGAGCGCGCCGCGATTGATCTCGCGCAAGATGTCCTCGATCACCGGCTCGTCGCCTTGCATCTGGAAGTTCTTGGTCAGCTCGGCGCCGAAGCCGAGGCGCTGCGCGAGCTGCGCCATGATGGTGTGGTCCTTGCGCGACTCGAAAACCGGCGCAACGACCTGCTCGCGCCATTGCAGCGAGCGGTTCGAATTGGTGACCGAGCCGTGCGACTCGAACTGCGTCGCCGCCGGCAGCAGATACACGCCGTCCGTGCGCTCCATGGCCGCCATCGCCGCCGTGGCGCTCGGGTAGGGGTCGATCACCACCAGAAGGTCGAGCTTTTTCATCGCCTCGGCCATGTCGAGGCCGCGAGTCTGGCTGTTCGGCGCATGGCCCCAGTAGAAGACCGCGCGCAGGTTCGAGCCCTGGTCGATGGCGTCGCTCTTCTCGAGCACGCCGTCGATCCAGCGCGAGATCGTCATGCCGGGTTTCTCCATCAGCTCTTTGGACGCGAAGCGGCCCTGGATCCAGTCGTAGGAGAGGCCCCACACGCCGGCCCAGTGGCGCCAGGCCGCCTCCGTGAGCCCGTAATACGCCGGCAGCGAATCGGCATTTGGCCCGACGTCGGTCGCGCCCTGCACGTTGTCGTGGCCGCGGAAGATGTTGGTGCCGCCACCGGAGACGCCGATGTTGCCGAGCGCGAGCTGCAGGATCGAAAGCGCACGCACGTTGGCGCTGCCCACCGTGTGCTGCGTGATGCCCATGCACCAGACGACAGTGCTCGGGCGGTTCTTCGCCAGCGTCTCGGCCACCAGGCGCACGTCCGCGGGCTTGACGCCGGTCACTGCCTCGACGCGCTGCGGCGTCCACTGCGCCACTTCCCTGCGCACATCCTCCATGCCATGCACACGCGCGGCGATGAACTTCGCGTCCTCCCAGCGGTTCTCGAAGATCGTGCGCAGCACGCCCCACACGAACGGGATGTCGGTGCCGGGACGGATCGCGATGTGGTGGTGCGCCTTGGCGGCGGTGCGCGTGAAGCGCGGGTCGACCACGATCATGCGCGCACCGTTCTCTTTCGCGTGCAGCACCATCTGCATCGACACCGGATGCGCTTCGGCGGCGTTCGAGCCGATGAACAGCATCGCCTTGGTGTTCAGCATGTCGTTGAACGAGTTGGTCATCGCGCCGTAGCCGAAGGTGTTGGCCACGCCGGCGACGGTGGTCGAATGGCAGATGCGCGCCTGGTGGTCGCAGTTGTTCGTGCCCCAAAGCGAGACGAACTTGCGCAGCAGATACGCCTGCTCGTTGCAATGCTTCGACGAGCCGATCCAGTAGACCGCGTCGGGGCCGCTCGCCTTCCGGAGCTCGAGGAGCTTCGCGCTGATTTCGTCGAGCGCCTGGTCCCAGGAGAGCCGGCGGTATCTTCCGTTCTCGAGCTTCATCGGGTATTTCAGGCGCCGGTCGCTGTTCGTGGTCTCGCGCGCGGCCGCGCCTTTCGCGCAATGCGCGCCGAGGTTGATCGGCGAATCGAACACCGGGTTCTGGCGCGTCCAGACGCCGTTCTCCACGGTTGCGTCGATCGAGCAGCCGACCGCGCAGTGCGGGCAGATGGTGTGCTTGAGCTCGGCTTTACCCACGGCCGCCGCCGGAGTCTCGCCCTCGGCGCGCTCGATCAGGTTGAACGGCAGCGTCGCGGCGAGTCCGGCGCCGCCCGCGGCAATCCCGGAGCGCTTGAGGAACTCGCGCCGGTCCAAGGTCCTCGGCAAGGTCGGCGCGGGCGCGCGCCGCGTCAGCCGCTTGAGAAGCATGGCTAGAGCCTTCCGGCGCTACGGTAAAAGCGCTCGATGTGCGGCGTGACCCGGTAACCCGAGCTGGCGGTGGCGTTGCCAGCGGCCGCGGCCTGCCGTGCGAGCGCCGGCTTCGCAACGAGCGCCGCGGCGCCGGCGAGCACGGGTAGGAAAAACAGTCTGCGGCGCTGCGCGTTCACGAGTGCGATGGTCCGCAGCGCCGATGCCGGCGGGATTACCGATCGCATTACGCCTGAAATCTCGCGGGAAATGAGGCGGTGACCGCCGCGATCGAAGCTGTTGCCGCGCAGTTCAGCCAAGGAGATAGAGATGAGCGCAGCAGCAAACGCGGCCGGCTACCTGTATATCCACGCGAATGCAGGGGCCGCGCGCGCGCCGAAGAGCATTCCATCGCCCGTTCAACCGCAACCGGTCGGGCAAGCTGGCACGCCAAGAATCGCGTACCGCAAGCGGCGCCTTTACGCGCTGCCCTCGGCATGACGGCCACCCCCGACGCACTGCTGCTGGCGCGGCTGCAGTTCGCCGCGAACATGTCCTTCCACATCCTGTTCCCGGCGATCTCGATCGGGCTGGCGTGGCTGGTCCTCTACTTCCGGTTGCGCGCGAACTACAGCGGCGAGGCGCGCTGGGCCGAGGCCTATACCTTCTGGGTGAAGGTTGTCGCCCTCACCTTCGCCCTGGGCGTGGTCTCCGGCGTGACGATGAGCTTCCAGTTCGGCACCAACTGGCCGGGCTACATGAAGACGGTCGGCAATATCGCGGGCCCGCTGCTTTCCTACGAGATCCTGTTCGCCTTTTTTCTCGAGGCCGCATTCATCGGCGTGATGCTCTTCGGCGGGCAGCGCGTCTCGCCGCGCATGCATGCGCTGGCCGCCTTCCTGGTCGCGCTCGGCACCACGATTTCGGCGTTCTGGATCCTCGCGCTCGATAGCTGGATGCAGACGCCGGCCGGCTTCACCATGATCGACGGCCAGGCGCATGTCGCAAGCTGGCTGGCGGTGATCTTCAACCCGTCGTTTCCTTATCGCTTCACCCATATGCTGCTCGCCTCCGGGCTGACCGTGGCTTTCCTTGTCGCGGGCATCTCGGCGTACCGCTGGCTGCGCGGGCAGCGCAGCGCGGATGTCCAGGCGGCGCTGCGCACGGCAGTGCGGCTCGCTGCCGTGCTCATTCCGCTGCAGATCGCCGCCGGCGACCAGCACGGCCTCAATACGCTCGAGCACCAGCCGGCGAAGATCGCGGCGATGGAAGGCCTGTGGCAGAGCGCGCGCGGCGCGCCGATGGTCCTCTTCGGCGTGCCCGACGAAACGCTGCGCGCCAACCGCTACGAGATTGCGATCCCGCAGCTGGCGAGCATCTATCTGACGCACTCGCTCGACGGCGAGATCAAGGGCCTCGACGACTTCGCCGACCATCCGCCGGTGGCGCCGGTGTTCTTCGCCTTTCGCGTCATGGTCGGCATGGGCGTACTGATGCTCCTCGTATCTTGGCTCGCCGCGTGGAAGCTGCGCCGAGGCAGGGCGCTGACCGCAGGCCTGGCGCGCGGCCTGGTCGCCATGACTTTCGCGGGCTGGGTTGCAGTGCTGGCCGGCTGGTACACGACGGAAGTCGGACGCCAGCCCTGGCTCGCGACCGGAGTTCTGAGGACCGCGGACGCAGCTTCGCTGGTCCCCGCACCGATGATCGCCACCACGCTTGCGATGTACGTGGCGCTGTACGCCTTCCTTCTCGTCGCGTACGTCTCGGTTCTGTTCTACCTTGCCGGCAAGGCAAGCCCGGTACGCGGCGCCTCCCTGGAGATGCAGCATGCATGAGCTTTCCCAACCCGGCGGCTGGCTGCCGCTCGTGTTCATGGCGCTGATGGGCATGGCGATGCTCACCTACGTCGTTCTGGACGGCTACGACCTGGGGCTGGGGATCCTGCTCGGGTTCGCCAACGAAGACGATAAGGACACGATGGTCGAATCGATCGGACCGTTCTGGGACGCCAACGAGACCTGGCTGGTGCTCGGCATAGGCTTGCTGCTGTCGGCGTTTCCCATCGCGCACGGCATCATCCTCGGCGAGCTTTACCTGCCGGTGGCGATCATGCTGGTCGGGCTCATCCTGCGAGGCGTCGCCTTCGACTTCCGCATGAAGGCGCGCGCCGTTCAGAAAGGCTGGTGGAACGGCGCCTTCCACACCGGCTCGCTGATCGCGGCGCTCGCGCAAGGCGTGATGCTCGGCCGCTACGTCACCGGGTTTCAGGCCGGGGCCTGGGCGTGGGCATTCGCCTTGTTCGTCGGCGTGAGCCTGGCCGCCGGGTACACGCTGCTCGGGGCGTGCTGGCTCCTCATGAAGACCGAAGGCGAGCTGCAGCGCCGCGCGGTGGCCTGGGCGCGGCGCAGCCTCTGGCTTGCGGCTGCGGGCATTGTGGCCATCTCGGTGGCGACGCCGCTGGTCAGCAGCTTCGTGTTCCATAAGTGGTTCTCGTTCCCGAACATCGTGCTGCTCGCGCCCGTGCCGCTGATGACGGCGGTGCTCTTCGCGATGGTCGGCGTCACGCTCGCGCACCAGCCGCGCGCGGACGAGGCCTGGGCGTGGCTTCCGTTCGCCGGCACGGCAGGGATCTTCGTGCTGGCGTTCTTCGGGCTCGCCTTCAGCATCTTCCCGTTCGTCATCGTGGACCGCATGACCCTCTGGCAGGCCGCCGCCGCACCCAAGTCGCTGATGTTCATCCTCGTGGGTGCGCTCATCACGCTGCCCGTGATGATCGCCTCCGCCGCGTACGCCTATTGGGTATTCCGCGGTAAGGCGCGAGCGCTGTCGTACTAAGGGCGCTGCCACAGAACGCCGAGCGCCACGCACAGCGCGCTTGGTAAAAGAAGCGCGGCGAACCCGGTGAGCGCAATCTGCGGCCACATGCGTGAAAGCGTGCTCCCGCCTCCTCGCGCTTCGCGCCATTGGTCGCCGGATCGACGTGCCGCCAAAGCAGCGTGACGATATCTGCATCCCCATGGCCGCCGCGGCCAGCATGCCGCCAAGCACGGCGGTACCGCAGCCTTCCTGCGGCGCTCACGCGCTTCGATGATCTTCACCGTCGCAGCGACGGCGACGATGAAGGACGGAAAAGCGAGCAGCTTCGGCCACACGTCGCCATTGCGGTGCACGAGCTCCGCGCCGGTGAGCACGAAGTTGCCCGTCACATGCGCGGTGAACAGGCCAAAAAGGCCCACAAACACCGCCGTGTCGACGTACCCGGCGATGAAGCTGAGTGCCGCCGTTCGCACCCGCCTAGGCCAAGCGGCGCGGCTTCAGGCGCGCTCGGCTTGCCGCGTGCGCGCGAGCCACCAGGCGGGGTATTGCGTGGCGTCGATCTTGCCCGCGCCGACGCTGGCGGCTTCGTCGAAACAGTCGAGCGTGCGCGCGGCCACCGGCAGCGACATGCCGAGGGCGGCCGCTTCCTGCAGCATCTCGCGCAGATCCTTGCGCATGAAGTCGATGTCGAAGCTGGCGGCGCCTGCCGGCTCGCCCTTGAGCGCGGCGGCGACCAAGGCGCCGCGCGTCTTGAGCATGCCGGCGCCGATGTTGGTGTCGGCAAAGAGGTCGATCAACTTCTCGGGCGCCATCGGCACGGCGCGCATCAGCCCGCAGGCCTCGGCCAGCGCCTGCCAGAACGCTGTGAGGAGCAGGTTCGCGGCGAGCTTCATGCTCGCGCCTGCGCCCACCGGGCCGATGAGCTCGGCACGCCGACAAAGCTGTAGCAGCAGGGGTAGCGCCTTCGCGAATGCATCGATCGTGCCGCCGGCAAAGCCAACCAGCTTGCCGTCGCGCGCCGGCTGCACGGTGCCGCTGACCGGGCATTCGAGGAACAGCCCACCGCGCGCCTGCACTTTCCGTTCGAGCGCGCGGTGCTCGCCGCCGCGCACCGTGCTCATGTCGATGAGGAGCTTCGCGCGCAGGTCGACCGACAGCAGGCCGTCCGGGCCGCTATAGACAGCCTGCATCGCCGGCGCGTTGGTCAGGAAGCTAATGACCTTGTCGCTCGTGCGCGCGAGCGCCGCCGGACTCGCCGCCACGGCGGCGCCCGCACGCGCAGCAGAAACGGTTTTGTCGCGCGTACGGTTCCAAACCGTGACCTGGTGCCCTTTGTCGAGAAGCCGCAGGGCTATCGCGGTTCCCATCCGGCCGGTGCCGGCAATACCGATCTTCACGTCTCGCTCCTGCAAAGTTGGGTTCGACCATGCGCATCGTGCGCCGCGCGCGTAACAGCTCCGTTCCCGCCGCAGTTGCAGCTGCAATGCTCGTCACTTACGAAGGCAG
>VBCM01000277.1 GCA_005883675.1 Betaproteobacteria bacterium | reverse complement strand
ACATGCGGCGCCATCGCCACTACGCCGCGCACGGCGTGACCTGCGCCCGCATGGATCAGCGCGATCGAGGCGCCGTCCGAATGACCGATGAGGAACGGCGGCTCGACGCCGAGCGATGCGAGGAGCTCGGGCAGCGCCTGCAGCGCTTCATCGTGCATGAAGCGCACGCTGCGCCTTGGTTCCTGCAGCACGTCGGATTGGCCATAGCCATAGCGATCGTAGACGAGCGCGCGGCCGCCGGTCGCTGCGGCAACTTTCTCCGGAAAGTCGCGCCACTGCCGGATAGAGCCGAGCCCCTCGTGCAGGAAAACGAGCGTCGGCTGGCCCGCGCCCGCCTCGCCGAGCCACTCGTAGGCGAGCCTGCGGCCCGCGGCAGTCGCAAAGGGCATGCGGCGAATTTAGCACGCGATAATCCGCGCCTTCATGAAGCTGCGGACTTGGTTCGTGCTCGTCGCGACGCTGCTGCTCTGGTCGGGCAACTGGATCGTGGCGCGCGCGGTGCGCGAGGAGATTTCGCCCGGCCTTGCGACTGTGGGACGGCTGATAGTCGTGCTGGCTATCCTGCTGCCGTTCGCATGGCGCGGCCTTGCCGACAAGCTGCCCGCGCTCGGCCGGCGCGAGTGGCTCGTGCTTGCCGCGCTCGGCGTCACCGGCGGCGGACCGCATCTCGGGCTGCAGTGGCTGGGGTTGCACTACACCACGGCGGCGAGCGGCATTCTCTATCTCTCCACCACGCCGATCTTCATCCTGCTCCTCACCGCGGCGCTCGGCGAGCGCATCGTCGCGCGGCAGTGGGGCGGCGTCGCGATCTCGTTCGCCGGCGTGTTCCTCATCGCGACGCAGGGCCATCCGGAGCGGCTCTCCTTCAACAGAGGCGATCTGATGGCGATCGCCTCGATGATGCTGTGGGCGGGTTACACGGTGCTCCTGCGCTTGCGGCGCGACCCGCTGCGAGTGATCGAGCTCCTTTGCATGGTTTGCGCGTTCGGTGCGGTATTCATGACGCCGTGGCTCCTTTGGGAGGCGGCGAGCGGCGCGCGGCTCGCGCTCAGCAAGCCCGGCGCGCTCGCGATCATTTACTCGGCCATCGGCTCGCTGCTCCTCGCCTATGCGGGATGGAGCTATGTGGTGACGCGTCTCGGCGCCGCGCGCGCCGGCGTGACACTGCATCTCATGCCCGCGTTCGGCGTGCTGCTCTCGATGCTCTTCCTCGGCGAATACCCGCACTGGTTTCACTTCGCCGGCATGGCGCTGATCCTCGCCGGGGTGTTCACAGCTTCATCGGCTGCCAGTAGCCGGTGAGCTCCAGGTAGCCGCGCCCTACTTCGGTCGCACCGTTGAACGCACGCACCGCGCCCTCCCAGTAGATGGTGCCGACGCTCGCGCGCGCATCGAGCTCCTGATCGTCCATCAGCGGCTCGAGACGCAGGCCGTTCACTTCCATCGATACCGGGTAGGCGACGCCGGTGCGCGGCGACTTCCACCAGCGCAGCGGCCGCATCGTCACGCCGGGCGGCGCGTAATGGATGCCGCCGCTCTTCGCCCGCATCTGGAACGCCATGAGCGAGCGCCCGTCGTGCAGGTTGATGCCGGCCCAGTCCCAGCCGGCGGCTTCGGGCGCGAGATAGGCGCTCGACCATTCGTGATCGAGCCACGCCGTGCCAGTGATCTCGCCACCGTTGAGCGTGCCGCGGACCGCGAGCTGCGGCTGGCTGTAGTAGTAGCTCGCCTCCTGCGGCCGGAAGCCCTTTCGGCTGTAGCCGTTTTCGCCCTGGAGCACGGGCGCGCCGCTGGGCGTGAGCGCGAGATCGAAGGCGAAGTCGCGAGCGGCGACCTTGGCGCGATAGCGATTGCCCTCGAGGCCGAGCGACCAGTCGTCGATCCACACGGCGGTGCGGCCGGTCTCGGCTTGCGCGAGCTCGTGGCCCGCGCGCGCCGCGAGCTGGTCGTGCAGCAGGTGCCCGCGCTTCGGGTCGGAGAACGCAGCGTGGGCA
>VBCM01000172.1:15769-21581 GCA_005883675.1 Betaproteobacteria bacterium | reverse complement strand
CTCAACATGGAAGGCGGCGTGCTCTACATCGCCGAATGCGTGATCTTCGCGATCGCCATGGTGACCTTCGCTTCGTTCGCCATGCAGGGGTACCTCGGCCTGCGGCGCATCGCCTGGCCGCTGCGCCTCGTGCTTTTCGCCTGCGCGGTGGCGACGGTATCGCCGCGCTTCGACATCACGCTCGCCGCGACGCTTCTCGGCGCCGCGGTGCTAGCGTTTGTTCAGCTGCGCGGCCGCCCAATGCAGGTCGATGTTCCCGCCCGATAGCACGACGCCGACGCGCGCCCGCGGTTTCAGCTTCTTGCTGAACAAGGCGGCAAAGCCGAGCGCGCCGGTCGGCTCGACGATGAGCTTCATGCGCTCCCACAGCCAGAACATGGCGCTGAGCAGCTCGTCGTCCGCGACGGTGACCATCTCGTTCACGTAGCGCTGCACGATTGGAAAGGTGACGCTGCCGGGCGCCGTGGTGCGCGCGCCGTCGGCGATCGTATCCGGCACCGCGATGGTCACGATCCTGCCAGTTCGGAACGATTGGGTCACATCGTCGCCCGCGGCCGGCTCGACGCCCACCACGTGGCAGCTCGGTGCCAGATGGCGCGCGGCGATGGCGCAGCCCGAAAGCAGCCCGGCGCCGCCGCAGGGCACGACCAGCATGTCCAACGGGCCGGTCTCTTCCAGCAGCTCCTTGGCGGCGGTGCCTTGTCCCGCCACGATGTGCGGGTGATTGAACGGCGGTATGGTCACCATGCCCCGCTCGGCGGCGAGGCGCTGCGCGACGATCTCGCGGTCCTCGTCCTTGCGATAGGTCACCACCTCGGCGCCGTAGCCGCGCGTCGCCTCGACCTTCACGCGCGGCGCGTTCTCGGGCATTACGATCAGCGTGCGCATGCCGAGTAGCTTGCCGGCAAGCGCGACCGCCTGCGCGTGGTTACCCGACGAAAATGCCAGCACCCCGCGCTTGCGCTCCTCGGGGCTCAGTTGCGACAGCGCGTTATAGGCACCGCGGAACTTGAAGGCGCCCATGCGCTGCAGGTTCTCGCACTTGAAGAAGAGCTTGGCGCCGATCAGGGCATCGGCCGTGGCGGAGGCGAGCACCGGGGTGCGGTGCGCGGCGCCCTTGATGCGCTCGTGCGCGCGCGCTACATCGTCGTAAGTCACCATGTCCGAATTGTAGAATCGGCGCCGATGGATTACTCCGCATACCGCGAGCTGCACGTCCGGCGGCTCGAGCCCGGCATCCTCGAGATCGTGATGGGCGAGGAGGGCGGCAAGCTCTCGATCACCACCGCGCGCATGCACGGCGAGATGGCGCGCATCTGGCTCGACATCGACCGCGATCCCGAGACACGCGTCGCCATCCTGCGCGGCGCCGGCCGCGGCTTCTCCGCCGGCGGCGACCTGGCGATGGTCGAGGAGATGACGCGCGACTTCGCGGTCCGGGCGCGCGTCTGGCGCGAGGCGAAAGACCTCGTCTACAACCTGATCAACTGCTCGAAGATGATCGTCTCGGCGATGCACGGACCGGCGGTGGGCGCCGGCCTCGTGTGCGGGTTGCTCGCTGACATCTCGATCGCGGCGAAGAACGCGCGCATCATTGACGGCCACACGCGCCTCGGCGTCGCCGCCGGCGACCATGCGGCGATCATCTGGCCGCTCCTCTGCGGCATGGCCAAGGCCAAGTACTACCTGCTGCTGTGCGAACAGATCAGCGGCGAGGAGGCCGAGCGCCTGGGCCTGGTTTCGCTCTCGTGCGAGGAGAGCGAGCTGCAGGCCAAGGCGCTGGAAGTCGCGCGCAAGCTCGCCGCCGGCGCGCAGACCGCGCTGCGCTGGACCAAGTACTCGCTCAACAACTGGCTGCGCATGGCGGGACCCGCCTTCGACGCCTCGCTGGCGCTGGAAGTGCTCGGCTTCACCGGCCCGGAGGCGAAGGAGGGTCTCGCTTCGCACCGCGAGAAGCGCGCGCCCAAGTTTCCGCCCGAGCCGCCGGACTTCTAAAGGGCGTTGAACACTGCGTTGCGCAGGCGTAGCGTAGCGCTACCGCCGCAATCCAGCGGCGGACCAAGCAAGGAGGCGTCAATGGCGATCAATGTCAGCCTCGTCAATTTCACCGACCAGGGGAATCGCAACATCAAAGATTCACCGCAGCGAGCGCGCGCCTTCCGCGAGCTTTGCAAACAGCAGGGAGTCCAAGTGCGCGAAATGCTGTGGACAAGCGGCCCCTACGACATGGTGGTAGTCACTGAAGGCACCGAGGAAGCTCTTACGGCAGTGCTATTGAGCGCCGCCAAGCTGGGCAACGTGCGCACACAGTCGCTGCGCGCGATGGATCAGGAAGCGTTCCAGCGCGTGCTGGAGAAGGTGAGTTGACGCCAGGGCAGTTCGCTGAGCGGACCGTGCTCGTTACCGGCGCGGCGGGCAATCTCGGCCGCTCCGTAGCGAGCGCGTTTGCGCAGGCGGGTGCGAATCTCGTGCTCCTCGATGTCAAGCGCGGGCCGCTAGAAGACAGCGCAAAGCAGCTGTTCATCGCGACCGACCTGTTCGACTCGCGCAGCGCGCAAGCCGCGGTAGAGCAGGCGGTGCAACGCTTCAAGCGCATCGATGCGTTGTGCAATATCGCCGGCGGCTTCCGCATGGGCGCGGCGGTGCACGAGACGAGCGACAAGGACTGGAATTTCCTCTTCGACGTGAATGCGCGCACGGTGCTGAACATGGTCCGCGCCGTGGTGCCGGTGATGCTCAACGCCGGCGGCGGCAAGATCGTCAATGTCGGCGCCTTTGCCGCGCAGAAGGGCGCAGCGCAGATGGGCGCATACGTCGCCGCGAAGAGCGCGGTGATCCGTCTGACGGAGACGATGGCGGCGGAACTGCGCGAGAAGAACATCAACGTCAACTGCGTGCTGCCGACGATCATCGACACGCCGGAGAACCGCGCCGCGATGCCCAAGGCGGATGCGACGCGCTGGGTCGCGCCGGCGGCGCTCGCCGATGTGATCCTGTTTCTCGCGTCTGACGCGGCGCGCGCCATCCACGGCGCGGCGCTGCCGGTGACGGGCCTTAGCTAGGTCTTGCTGAAGTCGAGCGCCGGGCCCGAGGGCTCGGGCGCGGCCGCAGAGGCTGCGCCGCCGGCGCCGATGAGGCGCTCGATGTCGCGCACGAGCCCGGCAAGGTCGGGCACCTGGCGGGCGAGTGTCGCGAGCAGCACGCGCACCGGCAGATCGGTGAGCGTGGGCTGCGGGTGGTCGTGCATGTGCGCCACATTCTGCAGCGCAGGGATGATGCGTCCGCTGCGCACGCCCGCCAGCTCGTTCTCCAGACCGTGCACCATCGCCGCCTGCGCGCGCGCTACGCCGAGCAGCAGTTCAGCGAGTTGTTGGGCTGAGATATGCATGGGGCGCTCCCCCCTTTTTGCGTTATGCGGCGATGGTAGCATCCCCGGCGATGTTCAATTGGCGGCGGCCGACGAACCTCGGGGTGAAGGACGGGCGGCTCGCGCCATGCAGGCCCACGCCGAACTGCGTCTCCTCGCAGGCCGAGCCGCAGGACCGCGAGCACTACATCGCGCCGATCGCGTTTCGCGGCGCCATGCGCGAGCTGCGCGCGGCGGTCGAATCGATGCCTCGCTCTACCCTTATCCGCGCCGAGTCGAACTATTTGTACGCCGAATTCCGCACGCCGCTCATGCGCTACGTCGACGACGTGGAGCTCTACTACGACGAGCGCGCCGGCCTCGTGCACGTGCGCTCGGCCTCGCGCCTGGGGCGGCGCGACTTCGGCGTCAATCGCAAGCGGGTCGAGGAGCTGCGCGCCCTCATTCAAGCGCGACGATGACCGGCTGGTGGTCGGAAGCGCGGTTGTCGCCGTCGACCGAAATGGAGCGCAGCCGCGGCGCCAGATCCTCGCTGACGAAGACGTAGTCGCAGCAATAGGGCGCTTGGCCTTTCTGGCGCTCGTGCACGCGGAAGGTTGGCGGATGCGGCACGCCGGGGTGGAGCCGCTCCCAGGCGTCGACGAGCTTGGGCGCGCCGCCGACGAAAGCTTCCAGGAAACTTGAGCGCAGCGGGTCGTGCGGCGGCAGGTTGAAGTCGCCGCACACGATCGCCGATTGCGGATGCGCCAAGGGGCGGTATGGGCCCTCATCCTCCGCGGAAACGGTTTCCAGGTTGGTTTCGCTGTGGAGCTCGCGCAGCCGCTCGAGCTGCGCGGCGCGGTGGCCGCTCGAGTAGTACTCGAGATGCGTGGTTACGACACGCAGCGCTCCGAACGGCGCCTCGATGATCGCTTCGAGCGCGGCGCGCGGCATGCTCGGCACCGTGGCCGGCGGCCAGGGCAGCGCGTGGCGCAGCACGCGGCCGACGGGAAAGCGCGAGGCGATCAGGTTGCCGAAGCGCTGGCGCGCACCGTCGGCGCGCGGCACGTCCACTGCCGCGGCGTAGAACACCTGGTAGCCGGGAAGCGCCGAGCGCAGCGCATCGACCTGGTTTTCGCCATGACTACCGGGCAGGCTGATGAAGCCGACGCTCACCTCCTGCAGGCAGAGGACGTCCGGATCGGCGAGGCGGCGCGCCTCGCGTGCGATGCGCGCCGGGTCTACGACGCCGTCGAGCCCGCGGCACCACTGCACGTTCCAGGTGAGCAGCCGCACTACTTCAGGTTCTTGAGGTTCAGCGCGACCATCTGCAGCTGCAGCCCGAAGGCGCGCAGCTCCGGCTGGCGCTGCAGCCAGTCGAGCGCCGCCGTCACCGCCTTGGCGATTTCAGCCGCGGACTTGCCTTCGATGCCGGCAAGGAGGCCGGCGACTTCGGTCCAACCCTCTTGCTCGGCCGTCTTACGAGCGTCGGCAAGACGCTTCTCGATTCCCGCGCGATCGAGATTGGTCGGCCAGCGTATGGTTTCTTCGGCGTCCATCCGTTCCCCGGATAGAAGCATAAGCGATCAGTGCGCAGCCGACTCCATCTCGGCGCCCGGCGGGGCGCCCAGCATGTCACGCACGCGCTCGGGCCTGCCCACGAGCCGCGAGGCGGCCGTCCGCCGGGTGCCTTCCGGACCGGCGGAGATGACAGCCGTGTTACGCGGCGCGGCGCGTGGCCGAGCGGCTGCGCGTTTTGCCGCGCGTCACCGCGCCCTTGCGCGATTGGACGCCGAAGTTGTGCCGGTTGTCGTGCATCTGCGCGGCCGCTTCGCGCATGCGCTGCTCGGCGATCGTCTCGCGGCTCCTGGCGCTTCCGTATTTGCGTTTCATGGGGCGCGATTCTAACCCTGGTACTCGAGCACGTTGAGCCCCGCGTTCCAGTCGGTGGCAAAAATGAGCCCGTCCGGCTGCACATAGATGTCGGCCGTCTTGGCGGCGAGGGTCACCTTCGGGCGCGGATCGATCATCTTGCGCGGCGCGGGCGGCACCCAGTAGGCGAGCTCTTTGGGCGCGAAGGCGTCCTTGATGTCGAATACGCGCACGCCGGCGTTGTTGTAGGTCGCGAAGATGGTTTCTTCGCTCTGGAACGAGCCCGGCCGGTTCTCGTGCAGATTGTGAGGGCCGAAGGTGCCTGGCGCGGCGCAATAGTCGCGATCGCGCGGCGTCGGCAGCGTGGCGATCGGCACGGGGTTCTGCGGCGCGCGCATGTCGAGCACGAAGGTATGGAAAAGCCCTTTGGCGCATTTCTCGGCGTTCGCCTCGTCCGCCACCACGGCGAGCTTGCGGCCCGGCAGTGGCAGCGAGGTATGCGTGCCGCCGGGGAAGGGCGGCGACCAGTCGATGTGCGACACCAGCTTCGGCTGCCGCGGGTCGCCGAGATCGTGCACGGTGAGGCCGCCATCG